>QNZT01000187.1 GCA_003978455.1 Sulfurospirillum sp. | reverse complement strand
AGCGGCTTTGTCTGCGCCCTGCCCGACTCCTCTACCCTTTCGGAAAATGTATCGAGGTACTTTTCGATCGACTCTTTTTGTGTCTGCAGAAAGTGTGCAATCTCCAGCGTCGAGGTGAGGTTGTACTTCACTTTGATCCAGTTGTGGATCATGTAGGAGAGGGCTTTGTACCGGTATCCCTCTTTGCCGATCAGCAGCGCGGCATCTTCGCCGTCGAGGGTGATCAGCACACCGTTTTGCGCATCGGCGGTGACACTTTTGACATAGGCGTTGAAACAGCTCTTTTCTATCAGCGACTCCATTCCTTTCCTGATCTCTTCATAAACATCGGAAACGCTCTGTTTTGCGGCGTGTTTCATCGCCGCTGTTACTTTAGAAGTATCGCCCTTTTTGCTTTTGTGTGAGGCATTGACGATCGCTTCTTTCGCGAAGAGACCGAATATCCCCCGACTGGGTGCTTGCAACACTTCGATATCGATATCGACAATCGAACAGTCAAGTGCCTGGGAAGCCTTTTTGTAGGCTTCCTCCAGAGTAGGTGCAACAATCTTTACCATAAGAGCCCCTTACGCCGCTTTTGCAGCTTTCTCTTTGGCGAAGAGTGAGTTGACATAGTACTGCTGTGCGACGCCGAAGAGGTTGTTGACAAACCAGTAGAGTGTCAGACCGGCAGGGAATGTCACAAAGAAGAACATGAAGATCAGCGGCAGGAACTTCATGATCTTTGCCTGCATCGGATCGGTGATGTTGTTCGGCGTGATGTGCTGCTGCCAGAACATTGTCGCTGCCATCAGTACCGGTAGTATAAAATAGGGATCCATCGCGGAGAGATCGTGTATCCACCCTATCCACGGCGCATGTTTGAGTTCGACAGCATTCAGCAGAACACGGTAGATTGCGAAGAAAACCGGGATCTGCAGAAGCATCGGCAGACAGCCGCCCATCGGATTGGCATTGTGTTTTTTGTAGAGCTCCATCATCTTGGCATTCATCTTTGCCGGATCGCCCTTGTACTTTTTCTGTATCTCTTTCACTTTCGGTGAGAGCTCTTTGAGGCGGTTCATGGAGACCATCCCTTTGTAGGTCAGCGGGAAGAGTATCAGTCTCAGCAGGATCGTCGTGATGACGATCGCCCAGCCCCAGTTGCCGACAAAGTTGTAGATCGATTTGAGCAGCAGAAACATCGGTTTGGCGATAAATGTAAAGAAACCGTATTCGATGATATCTGTCATGCGCGGATCGATAGAAGCCAGCTTATCATACTCTTTGGCACCGGAATAGACATGCAACTGCATATCGGGTTTTCCTTTGACAAATATCAGCGGATCATTTTTCGCATCTTTGGTGACATAGACATCGAAACCGTTTTGAAAATCGAAAAAAGCGTTGGTAAAATATCTGTCAGACGCTGCGGCGATGTTGGCTTTCATGAAGACTTCGTTGCCCTCCGCCTTACCGTCAGCGATCGTCTCGATCGTACCGTCCGCTTTACGGATCAGCACACCTTTGAAAGTGTACATATCCGCTTTCTCATCGGGTCTGAAACCGGGGCTGATGTAGTAGTCGGCAGGCTTGGAGAGCTTCACTTCGACATCGTAGGTACCGTCATCTTTTACGATGATCTTTTTGGTCACGGTCAGTGCGGAGAGTTTTTGTGTCAGTGTTACTGTTTTGCTACCTTTCTCTACCGTAACAGAATCAAGATCGGCGCTATAAGGTGTTTTAAATGCTTCTGCATTGAGCGCGGGATCGCTGAAGCGGATCTCCAGCGGTTTGACAGGCGCGTCGGGTGAGACCATATTTGGCAGTTTTCCCTCTGCCGTTTTAAACTTTTCAATCAAAACTTCAAATTTCGACACCCTGCCCAGTTCATCGATATACATATGATACGCTTTGGTATGGACTTCTGCGATATTTTTGCTCTGGGCGACGTTGGCGTCCGCAGGCGGTGTCGTCTGTGCAGGAGCGTTTCCGGCTGCTGCCTGCGGTGCTGCCGTAGAAGCTGCGGCTGCCGGGGCGGCATTAGTCGCAGCACTGTTCTGTGCGGCAGGCTGTGTCACTGCTGTCGCATTGGCATCGACGGGAAGCGTTTTGGGTTTGGGAAGCATAAAGTCATATATTACAAAAAATAAAAAACTGAGAACAATCGCAAGTAGCATGCGTTGTTGCTGTGTCATCTTGTCAAGCAAAGTCATTTCCTTTTGAATGTTTTTATAAGATAAAAAGAGTTGCCCTCTTTGGGAACAAGCCAGAATTGTACTATAATCTTATTTGTATTTGCGTTATGATAGCAAACTCTCTTAAAATTTAAGTTCATTTTTACGACAGGATAGTCGATTCCGCCGGGAAAGAGCTGATTGCACCGCAGTATGCGCAGTGTTGAGTGTAGCAGTGCGGGGAGGATTGCGTTTTTCTGAAACTGCCATTTTGCATACTCCGAGCAGGTTGGATAGTAGCGGCAGGAGCCGTATCCCAAAAGGGTAAAAAACTTTTGATAGAGCGTCAGCAGGGAGAGGAAAAAGCGTCTGAGTAAGCCTTTCATGAAGTCAGAGTGCTTTCAGTTTTTTCAGGGCGTAGCGCATATCCTGTTCGACCCGCCGGAAATCCGCTGTCAGAATCTCTTTTTTGGCGACAAATATATAAGTCCCCTCTTTCAGCTTGTCGTTCAGATTGATAAAAGCGGCGCGCATACGCCGTTTGGCAAAGTTTCGGGCAACGGCATTGCCCACTTTTTTGCTTGCGGTAAATCCGACACGCCTACCGCTTCCCTCTTTGTAGAAGGCGATTGCGGTAGTGACATGTTTTTTGGCGGATTTGTTGTAGAAGTAGGAAAACTCCTTGCCGGAGCGAAGGGTTTGGAAGTTTTTTAAACTGCTAATCTTTTTCTACCCTTGGCACGACGCGCACGGATCACTCTTCTACCGTTTTTGGTTTTCATTCTTGCACGGAAACCGTGGGTTCTTTTTCTTGGTGTATTGTGTGGCTGATATGTTCTTTTCATCTCAATATTCCTTCATATTCATTTTTTAAGTTGCGGATTTTACACAAAATGTGCTTAAACATCCATTATAAAGCTTATTTAGCATCTTTGGCTTCTTTCAGTGCTGCAATCAGTTCGTCGAGATTCTCGTACGGTATATGCGCTTTCCAATCCGGCTCTTCGCTCTCCGATTTGAGAGAGATCCCGATACTCACTACCGGTGCAGAGTTTGGTCCGTAAGGCTCCTCTATCCTTGAGACAGAGATCTGTCCATCTTTTGTTCCTGCCAGTTTAAATGTTTTCAATACTGTGTTTTTTCCACTCATTTTATCTCCTTGTGTATGTTTGATTTATTTTAAAAGCTTTGCTATTTTTGCCTGAAGACGCAGCCAGTCCCTGTGTTTCATGAGCGGAAATCCGCTGTAGACATCTTTGGTTTTGATCGACTTGGTGACACCGCCGCGTGCAGCGATCGTCACGAAATCTCCGATCTCCAGATGTCCCGATGTGGCACTCTGACCGCCCATGACGACATTGCGTCCCAGTTTCGTCGATCCCGACAATCCCACCTGCGAGACGAGGATCGAATGGGCTCCTATCTCACAGTTGTGACCGATCTGGATCAGGTTGTCGATCTTCGCACCTTTTCGGATGCGGGTCGATCCGAAGACCGCCCTGTCGATCGTCGTATTGGCACCGATCTCGACATCATCTTCGATGATGACGTTGCCGTTATGATGAATCTTGACGTGTTCGCCCGTTTTGGTATGCGCATAGCCAAATCCGTCACTCCCGATCACGGCACCCGCCTGGATGATACAGTTTTTGCCGATTTTGACATCGTTGTAGAGTGTGACGTTGGGGTGTATCAGTGTGCCCTCCCCGATCTCCACCTCCTCCCCGATCACCGCACCGCTGAGAATCGTCACATTTTTGCCGATCACCGCACCGCTGCCGATATGGACATTGGCACCGATCTGTGCGGTGGGGTCGATCTTCGCCTCTCCCGCATCGCGTATGAGCGGTTTTTGGAACAGGTGACTCGCAAGCGCCATCTTCAGATAGGGTTCATCGGTGATCAGGGCAACTGTTCCCTCTGGAATCTGCTCGGCAAAATCGCTTTTGACCAGTACTGCGCCCGCTTGTGTCAGCGGCAGTTTGTCGAGGTACTTCGGATTGTCGAAAAAGGACAACTCATGCGGTGTCGCGTCATCGAGTGTGTTGATAGCGCCGATCTCAAGATCACTTCCCTCAAACGACAACCCCAGTCTCTCTGCCAGTTTACTCAGACGCATCACTTCTCCATCGAGACGGAACCGCCCCGTACGATTTCGATCGGATTGAACTTCTTCATGATCTTGATAAAGTTATGAATACGCGGCGCATCGTCGACCGCCATCAGGATCAGCGCATCTTCGCTGGCGTTGGCGACACTGCCGTTGTAACCGTTGAGGATGGCATCCAGACCGCTCAGATTTGTATCGAGCGGTATTTTGATCAGAACCATCTCTTTTTCCAGAACTTCCTGTGTTTCGATCACTTTGTAGGTGGGTATCAGTTTGTGCAGCTGTTTGGTGATCTGCTCCAGGACACGCTCGCTCCCTTTGGTGACGATCGTAAACCGCGAAAACTCACTATCCGGTATCGGTGCCACCGTCAGGGACTCTATGTTGTATCCACGTCCCGCAAAAAGACCGGCGATACGCGAAAGTACCGCTTCTTCATTGATTACAATTACAGAGATCACTTTTCTTATCTCTTTCATTCGTCATCCTTATACTCTAGCAACATATTGTACAGTGTGCCGCCGGCGGGTACCATCGGCAGTACATTTTCAAAGCGATCCACCTTGACATCCATCAAGACGGGTACATCGAGTGTGACAGCTTCTTTCAGCGCCGCGTCGAACTCTTCGTGTGTCTCTATGACATATCCCCTGCCCCCGAAACTCTCTGCCAGTTTGACAAAGTCGGGCTGGAGGCTCAGGTCGGTCTCCGCATAGCGTTTGTTGTAGAAAAATGTCTGCCACTGGCGTACCATTCCCAGAAAGTTATTGTTGAGGATGATATTGATTACAGGCAGTCTCTTCTCGAAAGCGGTCATCAGTTCCTGGATATTCATCAGGATCGATCCGTCTCCGCTGAAGTTGATGCTTACCTTTCCGTTTCCTGAGAGTTTGTTGTACTCGGCGACACCCATCGCGGCGGGAAAACCGAATCCCATCGTTCCCAGTCCGCCGCTGGTGACAAGCTGGCGCGGAAAAGTGAAGGGATAAAACTGCGCCGTCCACATCTGGTGTTGTCCGACATCGGTAGAGATGATCGCTCTCTCACCCAGCAGTTCGCCGACCCTCTCGATGACCCATTGCGGCTTGATCGTCTTGCTCTCTTTGTCGTAGGAGAGGGGGTGGATCTCGTCGTAACGCTTCAGCAATCCTCTCCAGCTCTCATATTTTTGCGGATCGATCTTCTCTTTTGCCAGATCGACCATCGAGGTGAGTACGTTTTTGAGATCACCGACGATCGGATACTCTACATGAACGATTTTGCCGATGCTGCTTGGATCGATATCGACATGAATGATCTTTGCGTGTTTGGCAAACTCGTCCAGCCGTCCTGTCACCCTGTCGTCGAAACGTGGTCCCAGCGCGATCATCAGATCCGCTTCGCTCATCGCCATATTGGAGGCGTAGTTTCCATGCATACCGACCATACCCAGCAGCAGCGGATCGTCGTGGTGCATCGACCCGCGTGCCATCAGTGTCTCTACCGCCGGGATACCGGTGATCTTCGCAAACTCACGTACCAGATCGGTCGCGCCCGCACTGATCAGACCGCCGCCGAGATAGAGGATCGGCTTTTTGCTATGGGCGATCGCTTCGATCGCTTTGTGGATCTGACGGTTATTCCCTTTGTAGTGGGGTTTGTAGGATTTGATCGAAATCTCTTCGGGATAGTCGAAGTGACCCTCCTGCGCCGTGATATCTTTGGGAATATCCACATGTACCGGTCCGGGTCGTCCGCTGCGCGCAAGGTAAAACGCCTCTTTGAGGATACGCGGAAGATCTTTGATATCCTTGACCAGATAGTTGTGTTTGGTACACGGTCGGCTGATACCGATCGCATCGATCTCCTGAAAAGCGTCGGTTCCGATCACACTGATAGGCACCTGTCCGCTGATCACCACCAGCGGAATCGAGTCGGTATAGGCTGTTGCCAGACCGGTCACGGCATTGGTAAATCCCGGTCCGCTGGTGACGATCGCCACACCGACTTCACCGCTGGCACGCGCATAACCGTCGGCTGCGTGTACCGCCGCCTGTTCATGACGGGTAAGGATGTGTTTAAATGACTTATCTTTGTATATTTCATCGTAGACGTTCATGATAGCGCCGCCGGGGTAGCCGAACGCGACCTGGACACCCTCTTTGTGCAGCGCTTCAATCACCATCTGTGATCCTGACATCTTCATACTGTTTCCTGTAATTGCAAATATGGGGAATTATAACCAAAAAAGATAAAGTGTAGCTCCGTTAAAAGTAAACAACAATATCTTCAACTTTTTTCAAGATTTAGAGCGATTTGCGGGGTAATCACTCTTTTATCCGTGACGGTATTTTGCCGTTGGCGGGAAGGTGTACTCCCTTTTCGAGTTTCTCTATCTTCTGTAGCAATTTATCGACGTCGATCTCTTCATGGATCGTCAGGCGCAGTATATAGATAAAGTCGATATCCATCATATACTTTTTGAGTATATACTTTTGCAACAGATCTTTGAAACGCTCCTTGCCCTGTGACGTAAAGAGATCTTCGATATAGAAGCTGCTGATCACGACATTGAGTGCGTCAAGGAGTTTGTAGTCGTTTGTGCGGACATTGTCGCCGTCAAACATGATCGAGAGTTCGATTTTACGCAGTTTGTTCCCCTGCTTCGAGAAGAGATCCGCCTTGAAATCGGGTATCTTCCAGAGCTCCCCATACAGCAGGGAGCCTGTGAAAAGAAGCAGGAGAAGAACCTTTTTCATGAGATCAGATACTCTTTTCGAGCATATCATAGATACGTTTGGAAAAATCGACCGGATCGTCGATCTTCATCCCTTCACTCAGTTTGGCGAGGTCGAGCAGCAAATGAGATACCGTATCGATCTTTGCGTCGGACTGGTTTTCCAGCAGTTTTTTGAAGATCTCATGATCGGGGTTGATCTCCATGATCGGCTTGATCGGCGGTAACTCGGTCTGCCCCATCTGCTTCAGCATCTGCTGCATCGCAAAGTCCGGATCGTCTTTATCATAGACCAGTACGGCAGGTGAAGTTTTGAGTCTGGTGGTCACTTTGACATCTTTGACTTCATCTTTGAGCAACTCTTTCATCTTCACGAGTATCTGTGCATACTGCTCCTGAGCCTCTTTGAGTTTCGCTTCATCCACCTCTTCCACATCGGTGGAGTTGACTGCTTTGAGCGGCTTATCTTTGTAAGTGTGGATATTGGGTACGACGATCGCATCTACTTCGTCATCCATCAGCAGTACTTCGATACCCTTTTCGTTGAACGACTCCAGAAGCGGAGAGGCTTTGAGCATATCGGCATCTTCACCGGTGATATAGTAGATAGCCTCCTGACCCTCCTGCATATCTTTGACATAGGTTTCAAAATCGACCAGTTCATCACGTTTGCTGGACTTGAACAGCAGCAGGTCAAGCAGCAGATCTTTGAACTCGAATTCGCTCATGATACCCTCTTTGAGTACCTTTCCAAATACATTGTAAAATTTCAGATACTTCTCAAAATCGTTCTCTTTCAGCTTTTTGAGCTCTGTGAGAATCTTTTTGGTCGATGCTTTTTTGACCTTTGAGAGGATGACATTTTGCTGTAGAATCTCACGGCTGACGTTGAGCGGCAGATCCTCGACATCGACGATTCCCCTTACAAAACGCAGATAGGTCGGCAGCAGCTCTTTGTCGTCATCGGTGATAAAGACACGTTTGACATAGAGTTTGATACCAGACTGGTAATCGACCCTGAAGAGATCGAACGGTGCGGACTGCGGGATGTAAAAGAGTGTCGTGTACTCCAGCGTACCTTCTGCTTTGGTGTGAATCCACAGCAACGGATCTTCATTGTCATGAGAGATGGTTTTGTAAAAGTCTTTGTACTCCTCTTCGCTGATCTGGTTTTTAGGCAATCTCCAGAGCGCGGAAGCTTTGTTGATCTGTTCGACCACCTTCTCTTTTTTGCCATCTTTCTCTACCTCTTTCTCCAGATAGATAGGAAACGGGATATGGTTGGAGTACTTCTCGACGATGGCACGGATGCGGTACTCTTCGAGGAACTCCTCTTCGCCTTCTCTCAGATGCAGTGTGATCTCTGTTCCGTGCCCCTCTTTCTTCGCCTCTTTGATCTCATATTCGCTGCCGCCGGTGCTGACCCACAGATGTGCGGTTTTGCTGCCCGCCTTTTTGGTCAGTACTTCGATCTTGTCGGCGACCATAAACGCAGAGTAAAATCCGACACCGAACTGTCCGATCAGGGCAGAGTCTTTCTTCGCGTCGCCGCTCAGTTTTTCGACAAATGATTTGGTACCGCTTTTGGCGATGGTTCCGAGGTTCTTTTTCAGCTCCGCTTCACTCATACCGATACCCGTATCGGCAACGGTCAATGTTCTCTTCTCTTTATCTACTTTGATATCGATACGTGGTTCGTACTTAAGATTTTTGAACTTATCATCGGTGAGTGTCAGGTAGTTGAGTTTGTCCAGCGCATCGGAAGCGTTGGAGATCAACTCTCTTAAAAAGATCTCTTTGTTTGAGTAGAGTGAGTGGATCATCAGATCCAGAAGCTGTGATACTTCGGTTTGGTATTCGTACTTTGACATATTTCCCTCCTGTATGCCCGATTTGGACAATAGTATATTTTTGAGGGAATTATAGCAGATAAAGATTAAGGCAAGTTTAAATGTTTAGTGTATTGACTCAACTATCCTTAGTTTCCTTGTCAAGTATATTCTGCATATCTTCATGAAGTTTTGTGTACCAGTTTTTATCCGCTTTGGGATCGATCGCGGGAAGGTAGATGATCTTCACTTTGCCGGATTGCGCGGTAAAGTTGACCGAGTCGAGGATTTGGCGGCTGTTGACGATGACCACAGGTTGTACTTTGAGGTTGAGTTTGGATGCGAGGAAGCGTGCACCCATCTTGAACGGCAGTAGTTTTTTACCGTCGTCGCGTGTCCCTTCGGGAAACATCGCGATCACACGCCCCTCTTCGATTCTCTCTTTGGCATCCGCGAGCAGTTTCAGTAGTGATTTTTTATCTTCACGATCCACGATAATCATCTTCGGCAGTGTCAGTATCTGACCGAAAAAAGGCATATCGGCGATCTCTTTTTTCGCCACCCAGCAGAGATCTTTGGGATAACTTGCATCCATCACAATGATATCGAGCAGGCTTTGGTGGTTGAGTAGTACCAGTTTTGCATCGGGATCGGGTTGACCGACTATCTCCAGCCGGTATCCGGTCAGGTATGATTGCATTCTGGACCATTTTTTACGAAAATACCACTGTTTGTCGTTCCAGAACTTCATGAGAAAGATCACCACCGGAACGGTCAGCAAAAATTCGACCAAAATCCAGGCAGCTTTTGCTTTAGCGAATATCTTCATTTTTCACCCATCCTATTTTCTGATTCGGAAGCAGTACCTTGCTGTAATGCGCTTTTTTGAGCAAGATATCGACTTCCATCGGTTTATCTGTTCTGAAAAAGACGGTGGAACTCGGCATAGGAAGTATCCGCAGCGGAGAACCGGCGGGCAAACTCACTTTGTGGATAGGGATCTGTACAAAAGTGAGCATAATCAAAAAGAGCGCTGCGATCGCAAGCAGATAATATTTTCGGTAGAAATAAAATAGCAGACCAAACAGCAGTGCCATAACAATCAGAAAAATGATCTTATAGCGTACATACTTGTTTTTCTGAGGATTGAGTTCGGTATGGGTACTGATCGTCGTGTCGATCGGCTTGATACCGAAAGAGACGATCTCATAACGGTTTTTGTGCGGGTTGAAGTACTTGAACTTGAACTCTTTTTTAGCGTTGGAGACGATAGCGAAATAGTAGATCTTCTGTTGCAGACCGGAACTTTTCAGCTCATCTATCCCTTCGCGGAGGGCAAAAGGAATATGGAAATCTTCCAGATTTCCTGCTGTCGCATTGATCTCCATCACCACAATATTGTTATGTTCATCATAAGGACGCTCCTGATGATGCTGTACGGAGAGTTTATCGGCAATCACCCGGGTAAAGAGATCATCCTGGTGCAGTGTCACGACTCTGAGTGGAGATGATTTGAGTATCTCGCTTCTGACAGAGCCGTTTTGTATTTGATTGGAGACTTTGATATCGGGAAGACGCCCGTTTTTACGCAGCATTTTGAAATAATATGTGTTCTCGTAACTATGCTCTCCCGTCTTCACCCAGGAGGAGTTGGGATTGCGCACCTGATAGGCACGTCCACGGATAAAATCGGTCTGCAGGGCAGTCACGTCACTGCGGGGAACGATCGCTTTGACTTTTACGGCGAAGTGCTGTAAGAGATAGACTTTTTCAGGTTTATCGACATAGGAGAGGAGGATATTTTTGACTTTGATAAAGGGATCGCGGACAACCTGTTCTGCAGGTTCTGTCTCCGGGAAACTACTCTCATCAGGCTCCTCTTCACTTATCGCCGGTTCATCCTGATACGCAGGTTCAGAAAGATCTCTGCTCTCATCTGAAAAAATCTGATCGTCATGCTCATCAGTACTGTCCATGTACTCTTCGGCACTGATCACCTCCTCTTCGACGATCACCTTTTTCTGATCAACAGTTTTGGGCGCGGTTTCGACAGGAATTTCCTCACTCTCTTCAATCACCACGTCGCTCTTCTTCTCATCATGAGAACCGAACAGCGAATCAAATATACCGGCATTCAGCGAAAGCTGGAGTGTAAAGAGTGTCAGCAGAACAAAAGCTACTCTCAACGAAACAACCCTTCCAGCATCGCTACGCCGTCGTCAGAGCCCAGAAGTGTCTCCATTGCCCTTTCCGGATGGGGCATCAAGCCGAAAACACTCTTTTTCTCGTTGCAGATCCCGGCAATCGCATCGACTGAACCGTTGGGGTTGGAGGGGTTGCCTTCAGCATCACAGTATGTCAGTAGTACCTGAGCGTTATCGTAGAGTTTTTTCAGACCCTCTTCGTCGATATAGTAGTTTCCTTCACCGTGTGCGATGGGGATATTGACGATATCTCCGGGTTTGAGGGCTTTGAGAAAGTCATTGTTGTTGTCGACTACTTTGAGGTGGTGGTGTTTTGAGATAAAATGGAGGTTGGCATTGCGTTTCATCGCGCCCGGAAGTAGTCCAGACTCCAGCAGTATCTGGAAACCGTTGCAGATACCCAGTACTTTTCCCCCTTTGCCGGCAAAATCGACAACACTCTTCATGACAGGCGAAAAACGCGCGATCGAACCGCTTCGCAGTGCATCTCCGTAGCTAAATCCGCCGGGAAGAATCACCAGGTCGGTATTTTCGGGCAGTGCAGTCTCTTTGTGCCAGACAAACTCTGTCTTGCTGCCCATCATCTCACAGGCGTATTGTGTATCGTAATCGCAGTTTGTACCCGGAAAAACGACGATAGCGGTTTTCATAAGATGATCTCTATCTCATAATCTTCGATGACGGTGTTGGCAAGCAACTCTTCGCACATCTCCTTCACTTCCGCTTTTGCTTTTTGGGGATCGCTCTGGTTCAGTTTCAGTACGATCTGCTTTCCGATACGGACATCTTCGACATCCTTAAAGCCAAGTGCGCCGAGTGCATGGTGTACCGCTTTACCCTGCGGATCGAGTACGCCCTGTTTGAGCTGAATATTGACTATCGCTTTCACTTTTTCTCCTCAAGAATTCTTTTTAATACCTCTTCGTAGGCGACTTTGACACTGCCGAGATTTTGTCGAAAACGATCTTTGTCCATCTTTTCACCCGTATCCATATCCCAGAAGCGGCAGCTGTCCGGACTGATTTCGTCGCTGAGCAGTATGTCGCCTGCCTGATCCTTGCCGAACTCTACCTTGAAATCGACCAGATTCAATCGTCTTTTCGCAAAGAAATCTTTCAGTACGTCATTGATCTTACGCGCTTTTTCCCTCAGAACTTCCAGCTCGCCGCGATCCTCTACCAGATCAAGCAGCAGACAGTGGTCGTCACAGATGATCGGATCGTTCAGGTCATCATCCTTGAGATAGAACTCCACCAGCACGAACGGGAGCTCTTTCCCGTCTTCTATCCCCAGTCTCTTGCTGAGCGAACCGGTTGCGATGTTTCGGACAACCACTTCGATGGGGATAATCTCCACTTTTTTGACAAGCTGATGGTTTTGATCGAGTGTCTCGACAAGGTGCGTCTCGATACCGTTGGCTTCAAGCAGACGAAAGAGCCGGTCGGAGATCTGACAGTTGAGCGCGCCTTTGCCCTGTTCGCTTCCCTTTTTTTCGGCGTTAAATGCGGTCAGGTCATCTTTGAACTCGGCGATGAGCTGATCCGGGTTTTCTGTCGTATAAAGCTTTTTCGCTTTTCCCTCATAGAGCAACTCTCTTTTTTCCATTCTATTTGGCACCTTTCGCTATCTCTTTGGTGATTTTAAGTACTTTAAGTGTATCGGTCGCTGTTTTGAGCTGATTGTCTTTCAGCAGGTCATCTTTGAGTATGATCTTTTTACTCTTCTCTTTATCCGCTTTCTCTTTCTCTTTTTTCTTTTTGCCTTCGAGTTTTTCCAGTTCCGTTGTCAAGTGTTTTTTGAGATCACGCTCTTTGATCGAGAACTCATCCTTGACCACTTTGACTTCTCCCGGAAAGACTTCGATATCCGGTTCGACACCTTTGGACTGGATCGTCCTGCCGCTTGGCAGATAGTATCTCGCCACTGTCAATCTCAGTGCCTCCTCGTTGCCGATCGGCATGATCACCTGGACACTTCCTTTTCCAAATGTCTTTTGACCGATAATGACAGCACGTTTATGATCTTGCAGTGCACCGCTGACGATTTCACTCGCGCTGGCACTGCCGCCGTTTACAAGTACGACAAGCGGTATATCTTTATATGTACCGGCTTTTGTCGCTTTATAAACCTGATTTTCACTTTCGATTCGACCCTTTTGGGAAACGATAACACCTTCATCGACAAAAAGATTTACCAGACCTACCGCCTGATTGAGCAGACCGCCGGGATTGTTACGCAGATCGAGCACGATACCGTCGATCTCCCCTTTGTGCTCTGCCAGCGCTTTTTTGACATCCCTGACCACTTTTTTATCGAAACTTGTGACACGGATATAGAGAAACTTGGTATCTTCGATCTTTTTGGTATAGACGGAATCGACTTTGATAATATCACGGATAATCTTGATCACCAGCGGTTTGGGTTCATCCTTGCGTACGATTGTCAGCTCAATCGGCGTACCGGGTTTTCCTCTCATGATATTGACCGCTTCGTCGATAGTCATGTTGAGGGTCGATTTGTCGTTGATCTTGAGGATGATATCACCCGCTTTCATCCCCGCTTTATCCGCAGGTGTTCCTTCGATCGGAGATATGACTGTCAGTGCACCGTCGCGCATACCGACAGTGATCCCCAGACCGCCGAACTCTCCGTCGGTCTGGATCTTCATATCTTTAAACTGTTTTTTATCCATAAACGAAGAGTGCGCGTCGAGATTGGCAAGCAATCCTTCGAGTGATTTGTTGACGATATCGGTGATATTCTCTTCATCGACATAGTACTGCTCGATCGTCTGGATCACCTTGGTATATTTTGCCAGTGCCCTGAGACGATCCTGACTGATACCTCTGTGCATTTTGGTCTCTGATTTTGCCATCATCGGCGTATTGAGTAGAAGTGACGCACCTGTCAGGGTTACTACGAACCCTAAAAGTGCCAGTGTTTTGCTTTTCATATGATCTAAAAGACTCCCTCTGTTAGTATAGTTTGTTTCAGAACGTTGGGCTATTTTAGTAAAGTTTATCTAAAAAAGAGGTAACGTTCAAACCGTGATCTCTTTGAGTTCTGCAATATCTCGGAACGCTTTGTATATGGAAGCGATCAAATGTTTGCGGTTCTTTTGCAGTGCCGCGTCATCGACATTGACCATGACATTGTCGAAAAAGGCATCGATATAGGGTTTTAAACCGAAAAGTGCCCGCAGTTGTGCTTCGTAGTCACTGTAGGATTTTGAAACGACATCTCTGAACTTTTGGTAGAGCCCCTTTTCCGCCTCTTCAAGAAGCAGCGATTCATCAACGGAAAGATCCTCTGAAAGATCGATATCTTTGACAATATTTGCCACACGCTTGAATGTCGATGCGATCTCCTTGAAGTTATCGGCAGCGGTGATCTTTCGAAGTGCTTCCACTTTTGCGCTGAGACGGTTGATATCACGCTCTCCGCTCTGCAACACTGCCTGAATCACCGAGGCGTTGGCATCGAAATAGTGCATCAGACGCTCGGTGAAAAAGGCTTCAAGTTTCGCAAGGTCGATACCTTTGTAGGTACTGCTCAGGGCAGCGATATCTTTGACAAAGTCGAAATCGAAACCGCGATCCTGAACGATTCTGACAATTCCGACCACGGCACGTCTCAGACCGAAAGGGTCTTTGGTACCGGTCGGAATTTTCCCGGCAGCAAAAAGTGAGAGGATCGTATCGAGTTTGTTGCTGAGTGCCACAACTGCGGAAAAATCGCTAGAGGGAAGTGCACTCTCTTCACCGGTGGGCAGATACTGCTCTTTGAGCGCCATGCAGAGATCTTTCTCTTCGCCCGCCGCTTTGGCATAGTAGTAGCCCATCAACCCCTGAAGCTCCGTAAACTCATACACCATATCCGTCAGCAGATCGGCTTTGGCGAGCATCACCGTTTTCTCCATAAGCGCTTTGGATTGCGGCAATGCGTACTTTTCATGAAGATAACCGGCGATTTTACTTTCACGCACACTTTTGTCGTAGATAGAGCCGAGTCCCTCCATAAAGGTGATGTTTTTCAATCCTTCGTTGGAGAGTCCCTTTTTCAGATCGTTTTCGTAGAAGAAGAGTGCGTCGCTCAGTCTGGGGCGGAGTACCTTTTCGTTACCGGCGATGATCTTGGTGAAGTCGTCTGTCAGGGCGTTGGAGACGACGATAAAACTGTTGTCGAGTTTCCCCTCTTTAAAAACAGGGAAATAGCGCTGATGCTCTTTCATGGAGGTGATGATCACTTCAGGCGGGAGCTCCAGAAAATGTGCATCGAAGCTGCCCATCAGGGCATTCGGGTATTCGGTGATCGCGACCACTTCGTCCAGCAGCTCCTCATCCCGTTCTATGGTGATGGCGTGCTCTTTTTCAAGCTTCTCAAATTGCGAGAGGATTTTCTCACGCCGCTTCCCGGCTTCGAGGATCACACCGTTTTGCTCCAAAACCCTGAAATACTCCTCCGCGCTCTCAAACGCAATGGGGGCGTACCCTCTTGTGCGGTGTACGTGCGTCTCTTTTCGGGAAGAGACACCGAAAATCTCCGCATCGACATTTTGGTTGCCGAGCATACAAACAAACCACCGAATAGGTCGGATAAAGCTCTCTTTGCGGCTTCCCCAGCGCATCGATTTGCCGAAATTGAGTTTTTCCAGAAAGCGTGTTACGATTTCACCCAGCAGGTCGGCAGAAGCGACTCCGGGAAGCTGTTTCTCATAGTAGAGCACCTCTTTGCCGTTCTTCTCCGCACGGGAGAGTTGCGTCACATCGACACCGCACTTTTTGGCAAAGCCGATCGCGGCGGGTGTCGGTACACCCTCTTTGAAGGCGATTTCGACAGGTGCTCCGTAAAACGTCTCTGTCGTATCGGGCTGTTTCTCTGCAAAGCTCTCATGAAAGAATACGATACGTCTGGGCGTATAGTAAAAATCAAACGGAGTGTCGAGATTGTACTCTTTGAGTGTCTCCTGCCATTTGGCGGGGATGTGGGGCAACTCTTTGAGAAACGGGATGGCAGGCAACTCCTCCACACCGATCTCTGTCAATAAAGGTTGGTTCACGCATAATCCTTTAGGAAAGTTTCGGGGATTTTAGCAAAGTTGTAGTAAAGGGATGTTAAAAGCTGCACATACGCTTCTCTCAAGAGCGTTTAGAGGTCGCAAGAGGTACATTCTCGGCTACGTGCAAACGCAGCGTTATGCCGCGCTCACTTCTCTTTGCGGTTGATTTTGTCACGGCGTTTTTGTGCAGACTGGAGTATAAAACCGCGTACCATAAAGATCATAAAGAGTACAAAAAGTACAATCATCACCGTATCAAGAATAGATTTCATAGTAGATACCTC
Source organism: Sulfurospirillum sp. (assembly GCA_003978455.1). Taxonomy (GTDB): domain Bacteria; phylum Campylobacterota; class Campylobacteria; order Campylobacterales; family QNZT01; genus QNZT01. Next base: position 1,284 of record QNZT01000187.1, on the reverse strand, counting down.
ACAAATTTTTGTGACGTATCATACCATACTCAGCCTTCTTCCTTCTCAGAGGAGAAAACAAGATCAAAAGCGTTGCTCTGCTCCAGCGGTGTGAGTGTGATGGTAAAATTTTCGATACGCTTTTTGATGATCTTTGCACCAAATTCCGGCACGACATTGAGCAGAAGGAACACAAGTTCTTCATTTTCACGATCGATCAGTATAGTATCATGCTCACGGACTATCTTTTTGATATTGTAATCACCGATATCGATTTCGCTCTGGTATTTGTAGTGAAAGAGTGAAAAGAATATCTTCTTCTCCATCAGCTCCTCTACACGCTCATAAAATCTTTTGCGGTCATGCAGTATCACTTCATCAAGCTCTTCAAGCGCCAGCAATCTTTTGGAATAGAAGTTTGAGTGCAGGTATTTTTCCATGGAGAGGATATAGTCTTCCAGAAAGAAATCCATCTTCATCAGTTTGTCCACACCGTTGATATGCTCCTGAAGTATATCCTTCTGACGCAGATAGGGTTTGTTGGAGATCATGAAAAAACGTGTTTTGAGATTTTGGGCTTTGATGCGGTGTAAAATAGCATCTTTGAGTGTATGATCCTCCATACTGTAGATCACGATATCCATCTCATCGACTATATCGAGTTCCTCCTCGGTCAGGCTGTCGATCGTGTAGTAGTCGATATCTGAGACATCTTTCAGCAGATAGTAGTTGAGTTTGCGAAGATCGTTGTTGTCTGTGATAAGTGCTATTTTCACTTGCGGTGTATGTCCGCCAGGGTTATCATAAAGGGATAGGTTTATCAATGTATCGTCGTTAAAAACTGTATGGTTCAATTGCGTTTTATCAGGATTTTCCTGTTCTATCATGATTGTTTGCATTCTTTCAAAACTCCTCTTTTAGTCACATTGTCCAGATTATAGCAACTAATGTGCCAGTATCAAAGAGAATTAAGTATTTTGAATTTTTTAGCGTTTAAAGTTTGAATATCTCAAAATTTCTGCCATCGATCCGCATTAGATTGATATAGCCGGTACGATAGATTCCGCAGTCCAGACCGATTTTGTCTTTTTTGACGAACGGCTCGAAAAAAGGTGTATGTCCAAAGACCACTTTATAGGGAAGACGCTTTTTTGAGAGGATAAATTTATCGCGGATCCAGTAAACAGTACCCTTTTTCACCTGTCTCTCCAGATCTTTCGACTCAGGATCGATACCGGCATGGACAAAAAGATAACCGTTTTTTTTATCCAGATAGTAGGGGCGGAGTGCTTTGAGAAAAGCGAT
>QNZT01000128.1 GCA_003978455.1 Sulfurospirillum sp. | reverse complement strand
GGCATCCGTTTCCAGTGCAACACCAAACAATTTCTGCACATAATCCCAGAAGTTTGTTTTCGTGCTGCTGATACTGTTCAGTTTGCCGTCGAGTGAGGTCACAGCTTCGTATGTCAAAGTCACACCTGAGGTCACTCTTTTGGCATCACCGTTTTTCTTTTCCAGCACCTGTGCTACGAGATTGTTATAGGGAGGCAGGATAGAAAAGAGAGAAAAGTCGTTGCCATCCATACAGTGCATACCAAGATCGTTCCAGGCAAGTACCCTGTATCTATCTCCCGATACAGAAGGAGCACTCCCGACTGCTCCCGAAGAGGAACTTCCCAAAGCACCCGATGAAGAGGAGGAGGAAGAGGAACTAGATGAACTTGTATTATTGGCGTCGTTTGTCCCGCCACCACCTCCACATCCGGCAAAGCCTGCGGCGAGCAGCAGACTTACGATCAAAATTTTTGATAATTTTTTCATAGATTCCATCCTTTTATTTAATTGGAATAGTCAACTATAAAAAAAGTTTATGAATTTATGATGAAAAAGAGAAGATGCCTACACATAACTGCTACAGTAAAATCCCCACGCTTCCCAGTGCAAAAAGAGAAGTGTATAGGCGATCCATCGCCAGTGCGTACGCATACAACTGTTTACACGCAAAAAAAGCAGGATCAGTATCACTATGACAACCAACGAAACAGGAAACGTAAAGATAACAAGAAAAGGGGTTAGCAGAAAATAGAAGAAGCCAAATAGCGCTTTGGCAGGCGGTATGCCGAGAAAGAGAAAAACCGAAACACTCAGCACACATGAGAGGAGCAAACCTCTCACAAAGTGCCTGAAAAAGTCAGAATATCGCAACAATCGCTTTGGTGATAAAGTAACCGCCGACTAGCAACCAAACAAACATGATCGCCGCGACATAAACAGGTGCTGCGCCTGTCGTTTTAAATTTGCTCAGGTTCGTTTCCATACCCAGCGCTGTCATCGCCATCGTCAGTAAAAATGTATCGATAGTATTAATTGTACCGATCACAGCTCCCGGAAGCGATATCAGTGAGTTGAGTATGATCATACCTATAAATCCGAGTACAAATGCAGGAATACCGACTTTCGTCTTCTCACCGTCGGCTGTCGTTTTTGCTGTTTTCGCCAGATAATATCCCAGTGCAAGCAGTAACGGTGCGATCATGATGACCCTTGTCATCTTGACCAACACGGCGCTGTTCGCCACTTCGCTGCCCGGACCGCCGACACCGACACCCGCTGCCACAACCTGCGCCACTTCATGAATAGTTCCACCGATGAAAATACCCATTGTTTTTTCATCCATCGCGAAGATACCCATCTTGTAGAGTACAGGATAGACAAACATCGCAATCGTACCGAAAAGTACGACAGTCGATACCGCAATAGCACTCTTGTATGGTTCTGATTTGGTAACAGGTTCTGTCGCCAGTACCGCTGCCGCACCGCACACAGAGCTTCCCGCCGCTGTCAAAAATGCCAGATCTTTGTCCATTTTGAAAAATTTGATACCGACATACGATCCAATCAAAAATGTCGTTGCTACCATAACGATACTCTCCACAAGACCCGGCAAGCCTACTGCCGCGATCTCCTGAAATGTGATACGAAACCCGTAAAAGACGATCGCCGTTCTCAAAATAGTCTTTGCAGAAAAGAGTATTCCCGGAGCCCATGTTTCAGGCAACTTGTTGCGCAGTGAATTGGCATAAAAAATACCCAGTACGATACCGATAATCAGTGGTGAGATTTGTAAACTTTGGAAAAACGAAAGCTTAGAAATCGCAACAGCTGCTACTGCGAAGATTGCGACCAGACCGATACCTTTGAATGTATTTGTCCTGTTAGCAGGCGTAAACATATGTTGATCCTTTATAGTAATGTAAAAAAAACGCCTTATTATACTCTTTTATTTTTAAATTAGTGGCAATATAATTTTAGTGAATATTTAGGATCTTCAAAGTAGGAGGGATAGCGTACACTCGTGTAAAAATTTTTCTTTTCGCCCGGAGCCAGATTTTCGGCAACGTCTTTCTCCTCAGTCACAGTATTGACTCTGTTACCGGCATCTTTCATGAAGTCCAGCGATTTGGTCGGTGTAAAGTAGGACGACGCCCTTCCTCCCTGCTGTCTGTTTGAGACTCTGATCTCCAGTGTACAGTACCCGATTTCGTAATCACCGACATTTTGCAATACACCCCGGACGATCACGCTTTCATGAGCCAGATCCTGCTGTGTGTTATAGGTCAGGATTTTCGCTTTTTTTGTATATTTGTCAAGCACGATCAACGATATCACTGCCGCAGCAACCGTCATCAAAAATGAACCGAAAATCATCGTCAGCATCGTTTTTATATTTTTTTCGCGGCTGGCAAGCAGTGTCAAAATCAAAAACAGCAACAAAAATATTCCGGCAACGATCCAGTGAATCATAGTCATATGCATCATCAGAAACACTCCACACTCTGTTTGACCTGATATCCCTCTTTCATGGCAAAATGGTCAAATACAACTTTATAGGGCATCTTATCACCTTTGTGAACTTTTTTCTTTATCATAAGCATCTCTTTTCGTAACGGTCTGAGGCTGTAAAAAAACTGTTTATATCTATTGGTATCTTTACGTAAAATATCTACAAAAATACGGCATCCCGACATATCGATGCGTCCTTGGTTTTCGATAGTTCCAATGACAATCAGGTTTTTGGAAAAAGGGAGTTGCGTGGTATGTGTATCTGTCAGCACAACTTTACGCACAGTTTGATCCAGTAGATACTTCATCGCAAACGGTCCTGTTATCATCCCTGCAAGCACAATGGCGACCATCAAAAGAGCTGTTTTCGGAAACCTTGATGAAAGCAGTACACTCAGTAACAAAAATGCGACCAATACTCCCAGCAACCAGCCATACGCGATATAATCATAATCGGTCAGATGATGCAGATAGTCAACTATCCTCGCTTTGATCTGGATTGGATGCAGGGGCATGGCTTTTTCTCATCTTTTTCTCTTCGATACCGCTCAGACCGAACCGTCGTTCCAGTTCCTGCCCGATGCGGTCGGGATCGATATTTTTCTCTCCCAAAGCTACAAGCACATGAAATGCCAAATCCGCCGCTTCATAGACTATCTCTTTGTCATCGTTGTCTTTGACTGCAAAACAGAACTCACCAGCCTCTTCCACTATTTTTTTCAAAATCGTGTTTTCACCTTTGTGAAAGAGCGATGCGACATAAGAGCTTTTCGGATCCGCTTTTTTGCGCTCCTGTATCACGTGGTAGACTCTGTCTGCAACATTGTAGTTTTGGGTGGTCGTTTCGTCCGCTTCACTGACGATTTCTGCCGTATCAAGTCTGGTAAAAAAACATGAACGTCTTCCGGTATGACACGCTGCACCTCCGACCTGCTCTATTTTTAACAAAACAGTATCATTGTCACAATCAATATATATATCTTTGACATTTTGTATATTGCCGCTGCTCTCCCCTTTCATCCATATCCGCTGTTTACTTCGGGAAAAGTAGTGGGCTTTACCGGACTCTACCGTTCTGGCAAGCGCTTCACGGTTCATGTAAGCCAGCATCAGCACTTCATTTGTCTCAAAGTCCTGTGCGATTACCGGGACAAGATCGCTCTTCTCCCAGTCAACACGCGCTACAATCTCTTCTGTCTGCATTACTGACTGACTGATGTCGTTTTTTCTTTATCTTTGGCATCGATCCAGATATTTGGTACCGATCCACCAGGCGTCAGGAAGATTTTTGCATCTTTGTTGGTCTGTAATGCTTCGTTAAATTTGCCCTGCACTTCGATCTGTTTAAGCGTCAGTATATTTGGTGTCAAACTCTCACCGATTTTCACATTTTCAAATGCTTTTGCCTCAGCTTCTATCTTCATCGCATCGGCTGCACCCTGTGCCCGGATTTTTCGTGCGTCGGCATCACCCTGTGCAAGTGCCGCTTTTTTCTCCGCTTCCTGTTTTGCCCGTTCTACTTCGAGTTTCACACGATCCGCTTCCTGCTTGGCGATTTGTACACGCTCGATCTGCTCTACAATTTTTGGCGGCAGGATAATTTCTCTCAGGTTTACTGTCGCCAGCTCTACAGGATGACCTTTTTTCTTCTCGATCTGCTCTTCGATTCCCTCACGGATCTGTGTGGCGATCTCATTTCTTTTTACCGGAAGCTCTTCAGCTTTATACTGACCGATCACACTTCTGACCACATCACGTACGATCGGATTGATAATCTTCTCTTCCCATGAAAAGCCGTATGTGGCTATCGTCTGCGGTGCGGTTTCGGGACGCAATCTGTACTGTACGGTAATATCGATCGAAATCAGCAAACCACGTTTGTCCAGTGCGGTAATCGCCGAAGCATTTCGCACTCCCGTCTCCCTTCCAAAAGCTATGTTGTCATTCGGCTTGGTCGTATAGTTGATACTTCGTACTTTCGTATCGACAATCTTCACCGTCTGGATAAAAGGCAAAAAGACATGAAATCCAGGTCCCAGAGGCTCTGGTTCATATTTTCCCGCTGTCGCTTTGATACCTACCTCTCCTGACTCTATCACCACAAAAGGTTTTGCGATCACAAACAGCACTGCCAGTGCCATCAGCAGATACAAGAGTCCTGTTTTCTTACTAAATTCTTTCAGAAAATTCGGTGGTGTCTGTTTTCCACCCCCACCGTCTGAATCTTTTCTCCCACCGCCTTTTTTGTTAAAATAGTCGTTTAAATCTGCTGGCATATTCTTCCTTCTTTTTTTAGTTTATATATGTTAAGTGCTGTAAATACTTTTCATTTTTCCCGGCAACCACGTCAAAATACGCTGACTGCAATATCTCCGTAATCTTGCCTCTGGAGCCTTCGCCGATCACTCTGGCATCTACTTCCCGCACCGGTGTCACTTCCGCTGCCGTTCCTGTCAAAAAGGCTTCATCCGCTATATAGATCTCTTCTCTCGTGATTCTGCGTCTGACAACTTCGATACCCATATCTTCCGCAAGATCGATCACCGTCTGCTGTGTAATAGACTCAAGAGAGTTGTCGTTCGGCGGTGTGATCAGTTTTCCGTCACGCACCATGAAAAAACACGCACCGCTCGCTTCCGCGATATACCCCTGATCGTCTCTCAGCAGTGCTTCGTCATACCCTGCTTCAACCGCTTCATACTTTGCCATCTGGGAGTTCAGATAGTTGGCGACCGCTTTCGCTTTTCCCATTCCTGAGGTATTCGGTGTTCTTGTCATCGATGCTATCTTGAGACGAATACCTCTTTTCAAACCCTCTTCACCCAGATACGCACCCCATTTCCATGCGGCGATACTCACTTGGACAGGCGCATCTTTATGATAGAGTCCCATCACCCCGTATCCCAGATAGACAAGCGGTCTGATATACGCACCTTCGAAAAGTTCATTTTTCTGTAGCAGTTCTATCTGCGCCTGTTGCAACTCTTCAAGCGTATAGGGCACATCCATCAGCGTCATTTTCGCTGAGTTTAAAAGCCGTTGTGTATGTTCATGAAGTTTGAAAATCGCACATCTGCCGTCGGCTGTCTTGTAGGCTTTGGTTCCTTCGATCGCACCATTGCCGTAATGCAACGTATGTGTCAAGACATGCACATTTGCATCATCCCAGTTGACAAAATCGCCGTCCATCCAGATATAGTTTGCTTTATCCATTCTCTATCCTGTCTCTTTTTGGTTTTGATTATAGCGAAAATAGTTAAGGGCAACGCTAAAAAACCTGATATAATCCTATTCACTCAACAGTTGCAAGTTTTCTGCACACAGCTTTTGCCACTCATTGTTCTGTGTCTCCGTGCCGCATTTTGTAAAATAGTCAATAGCCTCTTTTTTCCTGTTCAGATGAACGCTCAACTCCCCTGCAAGATATAAAACTTCTGCTCTCTGACGGTCTGTCAGCTTTCGACCGATCAGACGCTTTATAACTGCAAGTGCTTCATGGTATTTTCCTATCTTTTGCAAACCGTGCGCATAGACGATATCGATCATCGGTGAATATGCCGAGATATGATACTTTTTTTGCAGGTCGATCACTTTTTTTGCATAGTTGATCTCCAGCATCAGGTCGTTGCGTTTTTGTGCATACCGCACTACTTTCATGAAGAGGTCGATATTTCTTATATCTCCCGGAAAGCGTTTTTCGATTTCATGAACTGTTTTTAGCATCAGGTCGTCATATTCACGCAGATTGTAATACGCCTCTGCGATATCATAGAGTACATCTTTATATTTTTGCATATGCAACATATCCGCAAGTTTCAATACATCATTTCCGACCAGAATCAATTTTTTATTTTTGTCCATCTTCTTATAAAGTTTGGTCATCAGATAGAGCCATTTGAGCTTTTCATGTAATACTTTACTGCCAATGTGCCTTTGGGCAATTTTCATCGCTTCATGAAACATTCCCATCTTCACTTCGCATAAAAAGAGTGCTTCATCATACTCTTTTGAGATACGCAGTTTGTAGTCTTGTATGTTGCGTACCGCTATTTCACACTGACCCTTTTTTAACGCCTCTTTCGTTTGCAGGAGTGCACTTTTTTCGATATATTTTTCCAGTTTATATTTTTTCAACTCCTCACGCATTTTCATGACATCCGCATATTTACCGAGACGCATCAGCAGTTTTGCCTTCTCTTCGAGTGCTCGCTTCTGAATATCCGGACTCTTATATTTTGCCAATACCAGATCTATAAATTGTAACTTTTTCGTTATATTGGCATCACTTTGCAACATCATCAGCGAATCCAGATGCCTCAATACAAATGCCTTGTTTTTCCCTTCTTTAAACTTACGAAGATATTCGTTATATATAGAGATCGCTTTTTTTATATCACCTTTGCTCTCTTCCCAGTACCCCATGCTCTTTGACAGATCATCTTCAAAACGCTTATCACCTGTTCCAACAAGCAGTTTGGCGATATCCAACGCTATCTCATATTTCCCGGCATCTGCGAAACGTTTTGCCAGGCGATACGCCTCTTTATAATGTTTCTTGACAAAACCGGGATCACTTTTTAATACTTTCATGAAAATTTTGGCTGCTTTGGAATACTCTTTAAAGTCGATGTAACTATTGGCTATGCGTAAAGCGGCAAGCGATGCTGTATCGAGATCTTTGGTTTTATAGAGAACCTCTTTATATATTTTCAAAGCCTCTTTTCGTCGACCCTTCTGTCTGTATATAGTATCAGCATATGCTATCTGTGCATGTTGTGTATATATATCATCACCAAACCCGGAAGTGAGCATATGCAGATACTTTTCTCCCTCTTTCAAACGTCCTTTGGCAAAGTAACTCTCGACGATATACGAATAGACTTCAGGAATATGCCTGTTTGATGGATTATGCTCAATCCAAGCCAACGCATCGGTCAATACGGCATCATATTTCTCTCTGTTTTGCAGTGCCTGAGCACGCAGTGCGCGTATTTTATAGAGCTCTATTTCATTTGCAAAAGAATCATTGTGCATCGTCTGATACTGTTGTACAAGTTTTAAAACAGCATCATATTTCTTCGCAGCAAACAGCTTCTCTATCTTCGCAAGGTATATAGCGCCTTTTTTATTTTTAACAGGTTCGCCGTTGAGGTCAAGCGCGCCTATGTAAGGTGCAGGCTCTTTTGCATACTTCACCGGAAAGTTAAATTTTATACTCCCTTTGTTCACCAGAATATCGGGTGTTTTTCGTGCACCTACAACCACCCAGTGTCGATACGTTCTGTTTTTTGTGATGACAGTTTTATCGATCAGTTTCTCATCAATCGGCAAAAGCTTTACAAACCGTTTTGCGTAAAACAAAACCTCGTTTCCCTGAAATTTAATATGAAAGTAAGTGTCCTCTCTCTCACTCTTGTCTATGCGTACAGGTGTTGCCAGTTTGCACCGTATCACATTGTCAAACCCTTTGCCATACTCTGTAGAACAGTATATCGGTTTATCATCAACGAGATGGTAGATATCCACACTTTGATCCGGTTCTTCATATCTGTTTAAAATAAGCTGGGCACTATAAAGATTATATGAGAGTAAAAGTAGATAGATTAAATATTTCATACGTTGATTATAACATATGAAAATAATTTGTTTTCATGAAGAGGTCAGACTTCTTCATGAAAACGTTATGTTTGCTTTAAAAACCGCTTGACTTCACATACTCTGTTATGATGTGTAACAGCGGACTGACAAAAATCGTCGCCATCAATGTCATAAAAGCCGCAAAACCGATAATCGTTTTAAGCGGTGTTGAGGTGTTTTTCATATAAATCGTTGTATCCACCTCTAAAGGTTCACGCAAGAACATATATACGATCAGTTTCAGATAGTAGTAAACCGATATCGCACTGTTCAGAGCCATAATGAGTGCCAGTATGATAAAGCCTGAATTGATTGCAGAACTCATCAGATAGAGCTTACCCCAGAAAAGCGAAAACGGCGGTACACCTGCAAGTGAAAGCATAAACATACCCATAATAACCGCATTTACCGGCATAAATTTGACCATGCCTGAAAACTTTTCATACGGGTGATCATATCGGCTATGCCATACACCCTTCTTTTTATGACGTGATACCCATAGCATGGTAAACGCACCGAGGTTGGTAAATGTAAAAAGTATCCAGTAGAGGAAAAGTGCACTGTTCGCCTGTGTCGTACCGATCAGTATGGCAGACATCGCAAAACCGGCATGACTGATGGAACTGTATGCCAGCATCCTTTTGACACTCTCCTGAACCAGTGCCATGATATTGGTCGCTGTCATTGTCACAACTGCGACGATCCAGAGTATCTGCTGCACCCAGACAATATCCGCATGTACAAATATCTCAAACATTCGCATTGCAACCACAAAACCTGCAATTTTCGGCACAATAGACATATAACCTGCCAATGCAGCACTAGCACCCTCATACACGTCCGGAACCCATGTTTGAAACGGTACCATTGAAAGCTTAAATCCTAACGCAGCGATCATAAAAACGACACCTGCGACAACCCCTAGGATAGGCTGAAATTCACGTGCGATCAGTACTTCCTTGATCTTGTGCAACTCCACACTTCCTGTCAAAGCATAAAAGATCAAAATAGAAAAAACGAAAAATCCGGCAGCAAGTGCACCCATGGTAAAGTACTTGATAGCTGCTTCAAAACTCTTTTGTCTGTTGTGCATAGCGATCAACGTATAGAGTGACAAACTTGATGTCTCCAGTCCGACAAAGATCAAAATCAGATTGTCACTTGTCACCATAAAGACAAATCCGGCGATCATAAAAAGAAAGAGCGCGAAAAACTCAGGATAGGAAAACTCATGAAATCGCTTCGATGTCAACGCCAGAGGGATAAAAAGTGCGGAGGCGATCAGGATGATACCTTCTCCCAGTTTTGCGATACCATCTACCAACAATGCATCAAAAAAACCTCTTTCACTTCCCGTATAGCCGAATGCTGCACCAAGAGCTACCAATATAAATAACTCACTGACCATCACATAAAAACTTTTGGAAAGATCACTTTTAACCAGATCGATCACCAATATAGCCAAACCACCGAGAACGATGATAATCATCGGTATCAGTGAAGGCAAATTTAACGCGGCATAGTCAATTGAAATTGGATCTAACATTACTGAGCCTCCTTGATGCTATTTACCTGCACAAAAAGCTCTTTGGCCTCTTTGGTTACAGACTTTTTCTCCATATTGACGATCATATGTTTGACACTCGCGTCGATAGGATCCAAAACCGGCTTGGGATATACACCCAGCCAGACAACCAGGATAACCAGAGGAACAAGAGCTGTCAACTCCTGTGCAGTCAAATCTTTTAAATTTTTATTTTCAGGATTTGTGATTGGTCCAAAAAAGGATTTTTTGTAAAGCCTCAGCATATAAACAGCACCGAGGATAATACCTGTTCCTGCAAAAGCCGTCATCACCGGAGAAACCTGAAAGAAACCGAGCAATGATAAAAATTCACCGACAAAACCTATAGTGAGCGGCAGACCTACCGATGCCATCAACATAATGCCGAAAATCGTAGCATACTTCGGCATCACGGAAGCCAGACCGCCGAAGCGATCCATCATCTTGGTATGTGTTCTGTCATAAATCACGCCGACAAGCATAAAGAGCGCCCCACTGACGATACCGTGACTCAGCATCAGAAAGAGTGAACCGGTGATACCCTCGGAATTCATAGCGAAAGTTCCCAGCACGATAATACCCATATGCGATATCGAACTGTATGCGATCACCTGCTTCATATCTTCCTGTGCAAAAGCGATCATCGCAGTATAGATAACCATGATAATCGCCAGTATCGCTACCGGAGTGATAAAATAGACCGATGCATCAGGAAACATAGGCAATGAAAATCTTACAAAACCGTATGTACCCATTTTCAGAAGTACTGCCGCAAGGATCACAGAACCGACAGTCGGTGCCTGACCGTGCGCATACGGAAGCCAGGTATGAAACGGCACCATAGGCACTTTGATCGCAAAGCCGAAGAAAAATGCCGCAAACAACCAAAGCTGTGTCGAGAAATCTATCGGCATCGCTTGCCAGTCAGGAATTGCAAAACTCCACGTTCCCGTGATCTCATGATGGAGATACGCCATATACAATATACCTACAAGCATCAGCAATGAGCCGGCAAATGTATAAAGGAAAAACTTCACAGCTGCATAGATTCTGAGTTTTGCACCCCACGCACCGATGATATACAACATAGGCACAAGAGACAACTCCCAGAAGATATAGAACAAAATAACATCCAGCGCTGAAAAGACACCGACCATCGTCATCTCAAGAAAGAGAATCGTGATGATCATATTTTTGAGATCATCCTTTACAGTAAGCCCGATCACAGAAATCATAGTCATAAACGTACTCAGCAAAATCAGGAAAAGTGAGATACCGTCGATTCCCAAATAGTAATTGATACCAAACTGCTCTATGATAGGTATATGCTCTACAAACTGGTAACCGGGATTGGAACTGTCAAACATCATCCATAGCAAAAGTGATAAAAGAAACTCGATCGCAGTTACGGCAATACCGTACGCCTTGATCGCTTTGGCTTCTATCATAAATCCGAAAATACCGGCTATTGCCGGGAAAAATATCACAAGTGTCAGTAATGATTCCATTCATGCGCTCCTTACATACCTGGTCTGTAGAGTACAGCTGCAGCCAGCAGTACCACCAAACCAAGTGCCATCCATTTTAAATTTGAAGACAAGTTACCCGTTTGCATCGCTCTTGCCTTATCGCCGCTTTTGTAAATAAACCCTGCGATAAAATCAACAGTAGCATCCACAATCCTCATATCTAACTTTTTCCAGGCATACTCTGACATCCTGGCATATGGCTCACAAATCGCTTTCTGATAAAAATCCGGAATGTGATACTGATTGATCAAGATATCATACACACCCAGCTTTTTGAAAAATTCATCAAAATTGCCTTTTGAAAACTTCACCACCGCCAACGTGATACCGCTGATCGCGATACCCAGTGTCACAACCAGCAGGAAGATAAACGTACCTTTAGAGACATGCGGTTCATACTCAGGCAACAGTTGTGTTACAAAATGCATAAACGAATGTTCAAAGAAACCTGCGATGATCGCCAGAATAGCCAGCGGTGCCATCGCAAGAAGCACATACGGATACGCTTCATGAGGATGATATCCAAACTTTTTATAACGCTCTTCACCGAAAAAGACCAGCATAATCAATCTGAAACTATAGTATGCGGTCATACCCGCACCTATCCACAACAGTGCCCAGAGGAAATAGTGATTTTGTGAAAATGCGGTTTCCAGAATCTTATCTTTTGAAAAGAAACCGGCAAACGGCCAGATACCTGCAAGTGCAAGTGATGCCACCGTCATAATACGCATCGTCCATGGCATCACTTTCGCCAGACCGCCCATTTTGTCGATATATTTCTCATCATCCATAGCATGCATCACATTTCCTGCACCCAAAAAGAGGACTGACTTGAAAAATGCGTGTGTCATCAGATGGAAAAGCGCGATCCAGTATGCACCCAGACCTGCTGCGACAAACATATAACCCAGCTGTGAAAGTGTTGAATAGGCGATAACTCTTTTCAGTTCGAGGTTTACAAGTGCCATCGAAGCCGCAAAAACAGCTACAAAAGCACCCAGACATGCGATAAAATACCCTACATCCGGAATCAGCATATAGATATCATGGCTTCTGACCACAAGATAGACACCGGCTGTAACCATCGTTGCGGCGTGGATCAGTGCAGAAACAGGGGTTGGACCCTCCATAGCATTGGCAAGCCATGTATGCAGCGGAAACTGTGCCGATTTACCCATCGCACCGATAAAGAGGAAGACACCGATCATTGTGATCGTAGCACCGTCAAGAGAACCGATTTTTGCAAATACAGTTTCATAATCCAGAGAACCGATATTCCAATAAATCATAAAGATACCGATCAACATACCAAGGTCGGCGATTCTGTTCATGACAAATGCTTCGTTTGCGGCATAAGCAGGTGAAATAGCCGGATTTTCACTGGTAGGTACATCTTTTTTATAGTACCAGAAGCCGATCAGCAACCAGGAACAAAGCCCCACGCCTTCCCATCCGATAAAGAGCCCGAGGAAGTTGTCACTCATGACAAGAATCATCATAGAGAAAACGAATGCGGACAGATAGGAGAAATATCTGTTAAAACCTTTGTCATGATCCATATATCCGATCGAATATACATGTACAAGCGTTGATACAGTAGTGACCGTTACCATCATGATAACCGAAACCTGATCTGCAACGAAACCGAAATCGACATTGAAATTACCCGCAGCGATCCAATCCATCATCTTTACATGAACGATATGCTCTTCATCAACATAGCCCAGCAGTTTTATCGATGCATACCAGGAGACAAACAGTAGCAAAGATGTTACTATACCCGTCCATACTGTTTTGGGTTTATCTCCAAACAAAGCAGCAAAAAGCGAACCTGCAAGCGGTGCGAAAAGTGCTATATATACATAGTTTTCCATAGATTATCCTTTCATCTCTTGCATTGATTCCAGATCGATCGTACCGGTTCGCTTATACCACAAGACCAGTAATCCCAGACCGACCGCCACTTCACTTGCCGCGACAGCGATAACAAAAAATGCCACCATTTGCCCCGTCAGATCTCCATAAAATTTAGCCACAGCCGCAAAGCCTATATTGACTGCATTCAACATGATTTCTGTAGAAAAAAACAGCAAAAGTAAATTTTTTCTTCTTATAACACCTGCCAGTCCCAGCGAAAACAAAATAGCAGAAAGTACAAGATAGTGCGTTAGGGTTATCATTTTGTATCCTTTATTTGAAACTCTTCTTTTTCTATCTTTTCCTCAACCGTAGTTGTCAAACTGATATCCATCTTTTTACTTACAAGTATGATTCCTGCTATCATCGCTACCAGCAACATCACTGCCGCCAGTTCAAACTGAACCAGGTATTTTGTGAACAAAAATATACCTACCGCCTGAGGGTTGTTAGCACCTATCACTGTATAATGGCTTGTCGATGCATCCAACATAATATGATCCGATATAAACGGTATGGAGACAATCACTATCAATATAACCACCGCCGAGATCCAGAGTGCATTGACGATTTTGCCCTCTTTGATATTCTCTTTGACATCTTTTGTCGTATCGAAAAACATCATACCGAATGCGTAGAGTGCCATTACCGCTCCGGTATAGACGATAATCTGTACAGCCCCCAGAAAATCCGCATCGAGCATAAAAAAGAATCCTGATATTGCTATCATTCCACCTGCAAGTGCACTCATTGCATAGAGTGCATTTTTACTAAATACAACAATCGCGAACATACCGATTGTTATAACCGAAAATAGATAAAACGCTATCGCTTCCATCACAATCCCTTAATACGCTAACGGCGTTTTTTTAACATTATTGTCTGCATTTGGTGTCAGTGAACCAAATCCAGGATACGGCTTTTGTTTACCCGCTTTGAAGATATCCATCGGAGTAACCAGATCCGGCAACGTTGCATAGTGTGCGCGCTGCTCACTGACATGCTCATAATCCTGCCCGTGTGTAATCGCAAGTTCCGGGCACACTTCCGCACAATATCCGCAGTAAATACAGCGACCAAGATTGATAGAGTACCCTTTGACTACCTTGCGCCCTTTGCTGCCATATTTTGTATCGATCTGGATACAGTTGGAGATACAGATCTTTTCACACAGACCGCATCCGATACATGCCTGATTTCCACTCTCGACCAATCGTTTAATCTGATGCAGCGCACGATAACGAGGGCTGATCGGCAGCTTCTCAAGAGGGTACTGCACAGTGTGAATATCAAACTTGATCATCTCACGAAATACAATCCATAAACCGACAAACAGTTCACCGCTGAGTGTTCTTTTTACAACTCTTTTAAACTTCCCCTGCCATGTAACCGGCGGCTTTTCAATATCCAGATAAAAGTAGTCATCTGAAATGTTTCTATTGTTGTATTGTGTAAAATCTATCATTTCCCTCTCCTAAAGCAGCACAATGCCGGTGATTAATATATTGACAACAGCCAGAGGCATCAGCACTTTCCAGCATAACCACATCAATTGATCCGGTCGGATATGAGGCCATGCTGCCCTTACCCACAAAAACAGAAAGATAAGAAAAGATACTTTCATGATTATAGCGAGACCGCCCGGAATAAATCCCATCGGATTGAAACCACCCAAAAAGACCAGGCTTGCTATAAATGCAACCGTGAACATATTCGCATATTCACCGATCGCAAAAAGTCCCCATCTCATACCGGAATATTCTGTCGCATACCCCGTTACGACTTCCGCTTCATGTTCAAGCAGGTCAAACGGTGTTCTGTTCGTTTCGGCATAGCCGGAAATCAGATACAGGATAAATGCTACAGGCTGAGCCCAGACGATCCAGTGTCCGATACCGCCCTGCTGATAGTTGTTGATATCGATCAAAGACAATGAACCGACCATCATCAGCGGCGCGATCAGCGAAAGACCGGTCACGACTTCAAATGACAACATCTGAATAACCGTCCTTGCCGCACCCAGCAGTGACCATTTGTTGTGTGACGCCATACCACCGAGCAGCGGCGCATACATACCGACCGCCATCACACCGACAACAAACAGAATACCGATATTGATATCTGCAACGATCGGATGTACGACATAGTCTGTAAAAGGCAGTGTAAACTCCGGTAAAAAAGGAACACCTGCCATCGCGATAAACGCTGTAGCAGCAGCAAAAACCGGTGCTATTTTAAAAATCGGTTTTACAGCGTTTTGCGGAACGATATCCTCTTTGGTAAAGAGTTTGATACCGTCTGCCGCCACTTGCAATATCCCGTAAGGACCGACATGCATCGGCCCCAGTCTTCTTTGCATAAATGCAAGTACTTTCCTCTCAAAATATGTCGTAATACCCGCCAATGCTGAAAATATGGTAAGTATGACGATGACTTTGATGATCGTCTCTATAATATATGCACTCTCCATCTCTACACCTTCCTTATTGTTGCTTTTGTAAATCTGTAACCGTCAAACAGTGCTTCCGCTTTCAACGCTGTATCAAATGTCGGCAAGTAGGGAATATCACCTGCAAGCTGTGAATCGATCTCAACCGTTGTCTGAACAGCAGCTTTGTCGTTTTTTATCTCTACCGCATCACCGTCACCCAGTCCGTTTGCTTCTGCATAAGCAGCAGATACATAGAGTTTTCCATCGGTTTTAAGTTGATGCGCCTTGTTTGTAAAAGCGCTGAACTGAATGATCGGATTTGAGAGATAAACAATATCACCTTCGAGAAGCTCAGCTTTTTTAAGTTTCCCGACTTTCCCTTCACCTGACACATCCAGACTCTCGACAGCATACCCTCTTATCTCGTTACCGCCGTTGTCATAATAGTTCGGAAGAGAATCGAAATCTTCCGCTTTAAATCCCTTCTCAACCGGTAATTCCGCTGTGTAGTCAACAGTCATGGCTTTTGAGACACCCGCAGCATTGGCAAGGTCATTTAACACATATCCACTGTAAGGGAGTGCTGCATTGGTCGGTACGACACGTTTGTTGAGGCTGACAAATGTTCCCTCTTGCTGATTGAGTGCCGGCATATCAAGATCACCGTCACCAAGTGCACTCAGAACGAAATCACCTTCGGCATTGTATCCCAGGACACTGCTTCCCGCTTTCTCATCGAGCTCACAGATGAGAGAGACACCCAGTGTATTGGTTTTGGAGGGGATGATCATGACAGTGATGTTGGTATATCTGTCGATCGCACCCGCCAGTTTTGCAAGATTTTCAGCCCTTTCGTGACTGTAACAATCTTCACCGACAACCAGTGTAAAGGTATCTTTTTTCGCAAGCATTTTGGTCATCTTGTCATCGAAATCTTCCGGCAGTGAAACAGCCTCTTTGTCAAAATCTTTGACGATATCTGCTATCTCCTTCGGAAGTTTGTTATCCAGCCCGTCGATTTTGCTAAAGTAGTCAAGCACAAATGCCAGTACGTGCTCTTCTGCTCCCGGTTGGTGGGAGATCGTCATCATGTTTTTGGCAAATCCCTCTACTGCACTGTCACCGGTCGGGTGAAAATAGAGACCTGCCCCTTTGTTCATCGTCACGGCATTGTTCAGAGCAAAGCCGATATTTGGAGCATCGTATCTTACCTGCGTTCCCATACTGATAACAAAATTGGATGCTTTGATCGCATTGATATCGGAGCTGTAGAGTGTTTTGCCGCTGACGCTGCTGAAATGCTTCATGAACTGCTGATAAGCATACGCATCATCATTGACAAGCTTCAATCCGAGTTTCTCTTTCAGTTTTTGTAAAATCAGAGCCTCTTCATTGGTGATGTAAGAGGAGAAACGGATGGTATCTGCTTTGGTGGTCAAAAATTGAACCGCTTTTTCAAACATCGGTTTGTCTTTGCCGACTACTCTGTTTTCAAAGTCAAAACCAAATCTTGCAGCACCGTGAATCGGCACAAAATGGGGATCGTTCGTTACCCTGAAAATCTTCTCTTCATAGTTTTTCATATCACCATGTTTGGTGTTGTAGTAGATCAGGGAACAGTCACTGCTGTGCGGATTGGAAGCAGGCACTTTTGTCAGTTCCCACGCATTTGCCGTATATTGAAAGTCACTGCTTACCAGTGCGCCTACCGGACATACTGCGATACACTCTCCACAATCCTGACAGTCCAGTGAGTTATCTTCTTTTACTGTCCCGATAACAGACTTCTGGAGCTTGTTCCACATCGCGTAGGCATCTTTCGGCATAGTGCTTTTCAACTCTTTGTCCACCGCTTCTCCGCCGCGCGGTACTGTTTTAAGCACGCTGTCACCGATCATATCTTTACACACCGTGATACACTTTTCACATACGATACATAGAGCGGCATCATATTTCATCAAACCCCAGTCACGGATCGGTCTGAGGGTATCGGGGATAGCATATTTCTGTTCGTTGACATTCATGTAAAGCGTATAATCCTGCAACTCACACTCACCGCTCTGATCACAGACACCGCACTGCAAAGGATGGTTGACATCATACACCTGCATGATAGCCTCTCTCTCTTGTGCTATTTCGTCATTGTCCGTGACGATATCCATACCATCTTTGGCTTTGG
>QNZT01000169.1 GCA_003978455.1 Sulfurospirillum sp. | reverse complement strand
CCACCTAAAAGTCCGTTAATATTAAAACACATTCGTCTTGTTGTATTTTCAGCCATCTTAGCTCCTTACTCTTTCAGGGATGCGATATAGTTTGCTACCGCTTCCATTTGAATATCTGTGAGTCTGCCGTCGTTAAATGCAGGCATAGTACCGATAGAACCTTTTTTACCATGTGTCAGTACATGTTTGACAAGCGTCGCGTCATATTCAGCAAGGTTAGGAGCTTGTCCGCCCAGACCTTTCCCGTCTTCGCCGTGACAGCTTGCACAAGCAGCAAATGCCGCAGGTTTTTCACCCTTCATACCGCCGGCAATCCATTTTGCGATCGTTTTGGCGTCATCTCCGCTTGCCATACCCGCAGGCATCTCACCCATCGGATATCCGAGCTGATGCTGACCATGCTCGATCACGTAAAGCACTTGATTCTCTTTCATACGCTTGTCAAAGCCCTGTGCTTTACCGTCGATGCCGCCGCCGTCTAGCCCGTGACATGGAGCACATTGAACGAGAAATACGCCTTCGCCCATAGCCATCAAAGTCTCTTTGTCAGGGTTTTGCCATTTTTTTGCAAACTCTGCATTATATGTTTTCACTTCTTCATTGTATTGACCTATTTGTGAAAAAGCGTTTAGCGGATAGCCTAGAAACCAGTACCACAGTCCCCAGATCATAGTACCTAAAAAGCTTACGATCCAACCTGTCGGAACAGGATTTTTATACTCGCCTATGCCATCCCAGTTTTCATCACTAAGCTCACCTGTACTGGTGTCCGTCTTCATCTGTTTGATGTATTTACCGGCAACATATACAGTGAGGATAACAATCGCTGCTGCACCAACCAGTGATAACTGATTGACAACATCACTTGATAAATTTATCTTCATGCTGATTCTCCTTTATTTTTTTTCTTTTCCCATGGAGAGGTGGTTTCGATCGGCTTTGAGTCCAGCTCATCGTCCAGGGCGATATTGGCATATTTCTCATAGTCTCTGGTTCCTTTTTTCTCACTGCTGTATAGATGATAAATATATCCGTATAGCAAAAGTGTACAGATACCGGTCGCTATGACATATCCATACGCCTGAATGGTATAAGCTGTCTCAAGTTGCATCGTTTACCTCTCTATTTTAAACTGTTCAAATATGCTATAAGTGCTACAATTTGTGGAATTTTACCATTTGCAACAGCATCTTTGACTGACTGGTTTTTCATCTGAGCAGCGATCTTTTTAGCCTCTGCGAGCGCTTCCGCTTTTGCGTCAGATAGTGTGCCTAGTTTCGGCATACCCTCTGCGTCGTAAGGTACGTTAAATACTTTCTTGACGGTTACTGCTTCTGCATAAGCGGTCTCGATATCTGCCAGGTTTTTGAACATATGTTTATATGCAGGCATGATGGAGCCCGGTACGACAGAAGTAGGTTGCCACATATGGTTTTCATGCCAGTCGGTAGTTCTGTAGTTACCTACGCGGTGCAGATCCGGTCCAGTTCTTTTGGAACCCCAGAGAAATGGTCTGTCATAGGCATACTCACCGCTAAGGCTGTATTTACCGTATCTGTCTGTTTCAGATTTGAACGGACGAATCAGCTGAGAGTGACATGCGTTACAACTGTCTTTGATATAGACATGACGACCTGCCAGTTGTAAGATTGTATAAGGCTTTGTGCCAACTGTAGGGCGTGACATTTCAGCGAAGTTTGGAAGAACCTCTATCACACCGGCAAATGCAACCGTAACAAATACCATTACTGTAAACAGAAATGGGTTTTTTTCTAACCAATGAAACATTTTTTTGCTCCTCCTTATGCCATAGGTGTGGCGTTTTGAGGTTCTCTCTCAAGAACACGACCCGCACTGTATGTTTTGTAAATATTGAATGCCCACATAAACACACCTGTCAGATAAAGCAATCCACCTACCGCTCTAATAGTGTAGTAAGGGTGCAGTACTGTTACCGTATCGATAAATGAGTATGCGAGGTTACCGTATTCGTCAGTAGCTCTCCACATCATACCCTGGGTAATACCCGCGATCCACATACTTGAGAAGTAGAGGACGATACCGGTAGTCTGAATCCAGAACTGTGCATCCATCAGTTTTTTGCTCCAGAGCTCTCTTTTCGCGATTCTCGGTGTCATATGGAAGATCGCCGCGATAATCATAAATCCGACCCAGCCGAGTGTACCGTCATGTACGTGTCCCGGAATCCAGTCTGTAAAGTGCGCCAGTGCATTGACAGATTTGATTGCCTGAATAGGACCTTCAAGTGTTGAGAACATATAGAATGTTGAAGCGAGGATCATAAACTTGATCAACGGATTTGTCTGAAGCTGACCCCACTCACCTTTCATAGTAAGCAGCATATTGATTGCAGAACCCCATGAAGGAAGAATCAGGATAACAGAAAAAGTCGAACCTAAAGTTTGAATCCAGTCCGGAACAGTAGAGTAGAGCAGATGGTGACCTCCCGCCCAGAGATAGACAAACATCAGTCCCCAGAAAGCCAGAAGAGAGAGCTTGTATGAGTAAACCGGCTGACCGGACTCTTTTGGCAGAAAGTAGTAAATCATGGCAATAATAGGTGTTGTAAAGACAAATGCAACCGCATTGTGACCATACCACCACTGAACCATCGCGTCATTTGTTCCGGCATACATCGAAACAGAGTGATACCATGCACCTACACCGCTTACAAAATAGGTCGGTACTTCCATGTTGTTGAACAGATAGAGCATCGCAACCGCGACATAGAAAGCGATATAGTACCACATAGAGATATAGAGATATTTCTCTCTTCTGATACCGATCAGACCGAACAGGCTGATACCGAATATAACCCAGACAAGCACGATGGCGATATCGATCGGCCACTCGAACTCTGCGTACTCTTTGGATGTAGTAATACCCATCAGCAGAGAAACAACAACAGCGGCAACACCGGCGATGTAAAGCCAGAAGTGCAGTTTACCGATAAACATCAGAAACGGCGACTCCGCCATCGAAACTTTAAGCATCCTCTGTCCGGAATAGTACCATGCAGCCCAGATACCGCTCAGTGTAAAGCCAAATGCCACAGAATCTGTGTGCAATGGTCTCAGACGGCTGAATGTTCCGTATTCACCCAACAGGTAATTCAGATCGGGGAATGCTAGCTGAAATGCTATCAAAACACCGATTGACATACCTACCATACCCAATACAATTGCTGCGATGGCGAACATCTTAGCGACTGTATAGTCGTACTCTAATGCATTATGTGATTGCATTAAAAACCTCCTAAATGATTTGTAATTGTCATGATTTACACATGATGACAGATTATTATACGTATTAATTGTAGAAATTTAGCTTAAAGCCTCTTATTCTTAAAAAAAAATATAAACATGATTTACTTTATGTTAATTAAAAATACAATAGATGCAATTAATTTGACATATAGTCGTCAGTGATGTAGTGCTAACAGTGCCCATCCGGCGACCTGTCAGAAAATAAATCTGAATCCTATATAGCCGGAGTTACTGTAATTGACTTTTTCAAGTTCATAGTCTGTGTCTATATTTCTGTAGCCACCGTAGATTTCGACATTTTCAATAATCTGTACTGTCGCTTCGATACGATACTCCCTGTAGCTGTCCGCATCTTGGAAACAGAGAGGGGAGGGAGCATAGAGTATTTTGGCTCCGAGTGTGCCTATGGGAATGTTGCCGTTGTATATTTTATGCTTAAATCCGAAGCGTATGGGAATCGCAAGAAAATCATCATCCTGATATTGGGTAAAGAGTGTCTCCAAGCCTACCTGGAAAAGAAGAGGCGGATAGTTGTAAAAAATATTTTCTACATGGACTCCGAGACTGAACATGGTGTCGTTGTCATTGATAAAATTCATATCGAGATAGAAGTTGCGGAAAACGGGATCACTTGTCAAAGGTGCGACATTGGCTTTTGCTTCAAACTCTACAGCTTCACTGTTGACATTGAGCCCAAATGAAAAACGCTGATAAGCGAAGAGTTGCATAGCGCATAGTAGTGTCAGAAATATCAGTTTTTTCAAGTCAAATCCTTTGTTTCTCTGCTGGTGTCATTTTAAGACAAACTAGTTTATAATCTCTTCATGAAGAAATTAATTTTAGCTATATTTTTGACATTAAATATCTCTGCCTCGACACTGCATCTCTCCATCAGTTCCAATCCCGGAAAGCTCAATCCGCTGATCGCCACAGACAGTGCCAGCGGGACGATTGCCGACTGGATTTTCGATGCTTTGCTGGCATACGATAAAGATGGCAAAATCGAGCCGAGACTGGCGAAGAGTTACCATTTTAAAAACGACACGACACTGATCTTTCATCTGCGTAAAGATGTTTTATGGAGTGACGGCTATCCTTTTGATGCGGAAGATGTCCTCTTCACCTACAATCTGATCACTTCCCCGAAAATCTATACACCCTACAGCAGTGAGTTTCGCTATGTCAAAAGTGTACGTGCTCTGGACAGATATACGGTGGAGGTACAATACAAAGAGCCCTATTTTAAAGCGCTTCAAACCTGGATGACAAGTATCGTTCCCAAACATATCCTCGAACATGAAACAGATATCATGACCAGTAGCTTCAACCAGCATCCGATAGGAACAGGTGCTTATACGTTAGATGGATTTGAGATATCCAAAGATATCGTTTTAAAGGCAAACAGAAACTATTTCAGGCGTGTGCCGAAGATCGACGAGATCGTCTACCATTTTATGCCTGATCCCAGCACGGAGTTTTTGATGCTGAAATCCCATAAACTCGATGTCGGTTCGCTGACACCGCTGCAGCTTGAGCGCCAGATCGATCAAAATTTCCGCAGTTTCTATGATGTGTATGAGAAGATTTCACAAAGTTATACCTATCTGGGGTTCAATCTGAACAATCCAAAGTTTCAGGATCCGCGTGTCAGAGAGGCGTTGAGTCTCGCGATCGACCGTCAGGAGCTTGTGGATATCCTCTTTTTCGGACACGGGCAGGTTTGTACCGGTCCTTTTATGCCGGGGACATTTGCTTACAATGCGAAGATCAAAGCACCTGCACAAAATATCGAAAAGGCGAAAAGATTGCTTCATGAAGCGGGGTATGATGCAAAACATCCTTTCACTTTTGAGATTGTGACCAATTCAAACAACGCCATCCGTGTCTATGCGACGCAGATCATACAGTACCAGATGGCAAAAGCGGGTGTGAAAGTGAAGATACGTACGATGGAGTGGCAGGCATTTCTCAATACTGTCGTAATGCCCCGGAAATTTGAAGCGGTGATTCTCGGCTGGGGACTTGGTCTGATGCCCGATGCTTACAGTATCTGGCATAGTGAAGGCAGTAAAAAAGGCGGATTTAACTTTATCAGTTATAAAAACGACAAAGTAGATAAACTGATTAAAAAAGCGGAACGTACCATCGACCGAAAAGAGCTTGGAAAAATCTATCGGGAGATTTTTGCTTTGATCGTGCATGACAACCCTTATCTCTTTTTGTATATACCGAACTCCATAACCGTAGTCAATAAAAAGATCCAAAATGTCAGCCAGTCGATTCTGGGTGTCATGCACAATGTCATCGACTGGATCAAGCCATGAGAAAAACGGTTATTTTATTTGATCTGGACGGGACACTGATCGATTCGACAGAAGCGATTTTGAAGTGTTTTGACGACTCCTTTACATATTTTGGACTACCGACACCTCATGAAGAGGATATCAAAGCGTTGATCGGTCATCCGTTGGATTTCATGTACGCCCATCTTGGTGTACCGCAGGAGAGGGTGTGGGATTTTGTAGATGTCTATAAACAGCACTACCGCAAACGCTCCAAACCGATGACAAAGTTTTTACCTTTTGCAAAAGAGGCGATCGAAGAGGCAGCAACTTTTGCGAGACTGGGTGTTGTCACGACCAAAACCGGGGAGTATTCGGAAATATTGCTGGAACATATGGGTGTCATGCACTATTTTGAAGTATTGGTAGGGCGTGAGCATGTGACACACCCCAAACCCCACCCTGAACCTGTTCTCAAAGCACTCCATCAGATGGATGTGCAGCACAAAGAGAGTGTCTGGATGATCGGAGATACCTGTCTCGATATGGTCAGTGCTGCTGATGCAGGTATCAGCGGCGTCGGTGTATTGAGCGGGTATGGAAAAAAAGAGGAGCTTGAAAGGTGTAGTAAATTTTTACAAAATGACGCACTTAGTGCAATAAAACTAATAAAATCATTTAAAAAAAAGCTTAAGTTAAGTCATAATAACCTAAAATTATAGGACAAATTAGTAGGAAAATAGTTTTGAAGGAGAGTTCATGTTTGAAATGAGATGGCATAGCCGCGCGGGACAGGGTGCTGTTACCGGTGCAAAAGGTTTGGCCGATGTTGTTGCCAATACAGGCAAAGAGGTTCAGGCGTTTGCATTTTACGGTTCCGCCAAAAGGGGTGCGGCCATGACAGCATACAACCGTATAGATGATAAGCCGATACTAAATCATGAAAAGTTTATGCATCCCGATTATGTACTGGTGATCGATCCGGCGCTTGCCTATATCGCAGATATCACTGCAAATGAAAAAGAGACCACTAAATATATCATTACGACACATCTTTCTAAAGAAGAGTTGGTCGATGCGATTCCCAAGCTTCAGGGTAAAGAGGTATATGTTGTTGATTGTTTTTCTATCTCTCTGGATACCATCGGCAGGGCTATCCCAAATACGCCTATGCTGGGGGCACTGATGAAAGTATCAGGTATGTTTGAACTGGAGTATTTTCAGGAAGCTATGAGAAAAGTATTATCGAAATTTCCTCAGAGAATTATCGATGCGAATATGGCTGCGATTGAACGCGCATACAATGAAGTGAAGTAGGGAGAGATTATGAGTAATCAATATGTAGGATGGGATGAAGTAAGTCAGGGATCTGTGCTTTTCTCTTTCGAAGAAGAGTTTGATGCAAGCAAAGCACCGTTTACCAAGCAGGAGGATAGGCTCTATGCCCCGACGAACTCTTATAAAGCTTATGTCGGTGACTGGAGGGTTGTTAAGCCGGTTTACAACAGAGATATCTGTATCGATTGTCAGAACTGCTGGATATTTTGTCCGGATACATCTATCATCAGTCGTGATAAAAAGATGATCGGAGTTGATTATGACCACTGTAAAGGATGCGGTATATGTGTTGAAGTGTGTCCGACAAATCCGAAATCTCTGCTGATGTTCGGTGAAAATGAAGATAACGATGAAGCACTGGCGAAATGGCCTGAAAAAAAGAAAAAGAGCAAGGATAAATAAATGGCAGAAAAAATTGATTTACAGGAAGTAGAAGTCTGGGACGGTAATATGGCGTTTTCTCACGCTATGCGTCAGGCTCAGATCGATGTTGTTGCGGCATATCCTATCACCCCGTCAACCCCGACTGTACAAAATTATTCAAAATTTTTGGCGGATGGTTATATCGACGGTGAGTTTGTGATGGTCGAAAGTGAGCATGCGGCTATGAGTGGTTGTGTGGGTGCAGCTGCTGCCGGCGGTCGTGTTGCTACGGCAACCTCTTCACAGGGATTTGCACTGATGGTAGAGGTGCTTTATCAGGCTTCCGGTATGAGACTTCCTATCGTACTGGGTGTTGTCAACCGTGCTCTAGCAGCGCCTTTGAATGTCAACGGAGACCATGCAGATATGTATCTTGGGCGTGATGCGGGATGGATCAACCTCTGTTCTTTCAATCCGCAGGAAGCGTATGATCTGATGCTAATGGCATTTAAAATAGGTGAAAACAAATCTGTCAGACTGCCTGTTATGGTACATCAGGACGGTTTTATCTGTTCTCATACCGCGCAAAACGTAAAACCGCTCAGTGATGATGAAGCATACAAATTTATCGGCGATTATCAGACAGTTGATGAGATGCTAGACTTTACTAAAGCGGTTACTTACGGTGCACAGACAGAAGAGGACTGGCACTTTGAGCACAAAGCGAAGCAACACAAAGCGTTGATGGATTCGCGTGCAGTGATCGAAGATGTATTTGCAGAGTTTGAAAAACTTACCGGGCGTAAATATAAGAGGGTGGAGAGTTATCTGATGGACGATGCCGAAGTGGCTATTGTAGCATTGGGTACTACTGTGGACAGTGCAGTGGTTTCTGCTGAGAAGATGCGTAAAGAAGGCATCAAAGCCGGTGTGGTTGCACCGAGGGTATTGCGCCCGTTTCCGTTCGATGATATCAGAGAAGCGTTGAAAGGGGTCAAAGCGATCGCATGTATGGACAGAAGTTCACCGGGCGGTGCACTCGGTATGCTTTACAATGAAGTCGCAGCAGCGATGTATGCAAGCGATACGAGACCGATGATTGTGAACTATATTTACGGTCTTGGCGGCAGAGACTTGACACAGGAAGATCTGAAAGGTATCTATACCGAGTTGAAAGCGGATGCCGATGCAGGCAAACTGACAGGAAACATACAGAGATTTAGCGGTCTGCGTGGTCCTAAATTAGAGTTTTTTAAATAGGATAGGGGAAGAAATATGAGTACAATTAAAAAAATCAAAAACTTAAAAGAGTTATCGACATCAAACGACAGGTTTGAAGGTGCACACCTTCTGTGTCCGGGATGTGCGCACTCGATCATCGTCAGAGAGTTGATGAACTGTACAGATGACAATCTTGTCATCTCATCCAATACCGGTTGTCTGGAAGTGTGTACGGCAGTCTATCCCTACACTTCATGGGATACTTCATGGATTCATATCGGGTTTGAAAATGCTGCAACATCGATTTCCGGAGCGGAAGCGATGTATAAAGCACGAAAAAGAAAAGGAACGCTCAAAGATCCCGATGCACCGGTAAAGTTTGTTGCATTCGGTGGTGACGGTTCCACATACGATATCGGTTTTCAGTGGCTCAGCGGTGCGGTAGAGAGAGGACATGACTTTACATATATCTGTCTTGACAACGAAGTTTATGCCAATACCGGAGGACAACGTAGTTCGTCCACCCCTATCGGTGCCTCTACGACAACTTCTCCGGCAGGGCGTGTCAGTTACGGTGAAAAGCGTATGAAAAAAGACCTTGTCGCGATTATGGCGGCACACGGTGCACCTTATGTAGCTCAGTTGGCACCAAACAAATGGAAAGATATGATTAAGAAAATGCAAACGGCTCTGACAACAGAGGGTCCTGTATTTATCAATGCAATCTCTGCGTGTACGACAGAGTGGAAGTTCGATCCAAAAGATACAATCTCTATCACCGATCTGGCGACAGATTCACTGGTTTTCCCGCTTTATGAGATTATCAACGGTACAGAACTGAATATCACCTATCGACCGAAAAATGTGATTCCGGTAAAAGATTATCTCGGGGCACAGGGACGTTTCAGACACCTTTTTAAACCTGAAAATGCACATATCCTGGAGCAGTGGCAGAAAAATGTCGATGCACAATGGGAATATCTGCAAAGAAGAGAAGAAGCAAGAGTATAAAATCATATTAATTGGGTTTATTCCCACGAAGTTAAGAGAGTTTAAGCGCGGTTTATCTGCGCGTGAGCTCTCTGCTGAAGAGAACATAGCGTTAGCGTAGCTTTTGGGACTTTGTTCCAAAAGCGTTAACTTAATAGTGCACTTGCCCCTTTTTTGATATAATGCCTTCATGACAAATAAAATAGCCTATCAGGGTGTCAAAGGCGCCTACTCCGAACAGGCATGCAAAAGTGCTTATCCAGATTTGATTCCCATACCATGTGACAGTTTTCAGGAAGCGATGTGGCTGGCTGAAAACGGTGATGCCTATCTTGCGATGATTCCGCTTGAAAACTCTACTGCCGGACGTGTCGAAGAGATTTACCGATTGATTCCCAAAATGAAACTCCATGTGATCGGTGAGCATTTTGAACCGGTGACACATTGTCTGCTGGGTACGCAGGATACTTCACTTCATGAAATCAAAACCGTCGCATCCCATCCTCAGGCGCTGGCGCAGTGCCATAGCAACATATCGATGCTGGGACTCGATGCGATAGCGAAACTGGATACTGCCGGTGCAGCCAAAGAGATTGCCGTATTGAAAGATCCGACAAAGACAGCGATCGCTTCGAAACTGGCGGCGGAGATTTACGATTTACAGATTTTAAAAGAGCATTTCGAAGATGTACCGGGAAACACGACGCGCTTTTTTATCTTGTCCGCCAGGAAGGTAATCCCTGCATATGATCCGACACTGCCCTATATTACCTCACTGATGTTTCAGGTCAGAAATATCCCTGCCGCACTCTACAAAGCACTCGGCGGTTTCGCGACCAACGGTATCAACCTGCTCAAGATCGAGAGTTATATGAGCAACAGACTGACCGAGGGGAGCCAGTTTCATGTAGATATAGACGGGCATATCGATGCCAAAGCGATGCATCTGGCGCTGGAAGAGCTCTCTTTTTTCGCCGATGAAGTGCGGATATTGGGATGTTACGAAAGCCACCGTTTCCGATGTGAACTGGAAGCAAAATAGGTTATAATACGGGCATCTATTTAAAAAGAAAAAGGATCAGAATATGCCAATGCTTGACAGTTTCATGGTAGACCACACCCGCATGACCGCTCCCGCGGTACGTGTCGCCAAAAAGATGCAAACTCCGTGCGGTGATACGATTACCGTATTTGACCTGCGTTTTTACAAACCTAACGAAGGGTTGATGAGTGAGAAGGGTACCCATACGCTGGAGCACCTTTTTGCGGGATTTATCCGTGACCATCTCAACAGTGACGATGTTGAGATAATCGATGTTTCGCCGATGGGGTGCCGAACCGGATTTTACATGAGTGTCATCGGTGAACCGGATGAGCAGCGTGTCGCCAAAGCGTGGGAAGCCGCAATGCGAGATGTACTGAATGTCAAAAGTCAGGAGGATATCCCCGAACTCAATATCTACCAGTGCGGTACCTGCAAGATGCACTCGCTCAAAGAAGCCAAAGAGATCGCACAGTACATTCTCGATCACGGTATCGGCGTGATGGACAACGAAGCGCTCAAACTCGATCCGGAGAAGATCAAAAACGCTACATGCTGACCAACGCACAGATGCGGGAGCGTGACCTCGCCCATATCTGGCACCCGTGCTCTCAGATGAAAGACTACGAAACGCTTCCTTTCATCCCGATCAAGTCGGGGAAAGGAGCGTATCTGTTTGATTTCGACGGCAACAGATACCTCGATGCTATCAGCTCATGGTGGGTCAACCTCTTCGGTCATGCCAATCCCTACATCAACGAAAAAGTCAAAGAGCAGCTCGATACCCTCGAACATGTCATCTTTGCGGGTTTTAGCCATGAACCTGCGATCCGGCTGGCGGAGCGTCTGGTGGCGCTGACACCGGAAAAATTGACCAAACTTTTCTTTGCCGACAACGGTTCAAGTGCGATCGAGATCGCTCTGAAGATGAGTTTTCAGTACCACAAAAACCAGGGAGAGGTAAAAGATATCTTTATCTCTCTGGAGAACTCCTACCACGGGGAGACGATGGGAGCGCTGGCGGTCGGTGACGTCGCGCTCTACAAAGAGATCTACAGCGAGATTCTGATCAAGACCGTCCAGGCGAAATCCCCGGCGCTGGTTTCGGAGGATGAAGCGCTGGCGTCGATGGAGTCGCTCTTTCAAAAGTATGAAGGGCGTGTTTCGGCAGTGGTGATCGAGCCGCTGGTGCAGTGCGCGGGCGGTATGGCGATGTACGGATCCGAATATATCCGAAATCTCAGGGAGCTCTGTGACGCATACGGTATCTTTCTGATCGCCGATGAGATCGCGGTGGGGTTTGGACGCACGGGGACGATGTTCGCGTGCGAACAGGCGGATGTGGTACCGGACTTTCTCTGCCTCTCCAAGGGGATCACCGGGGGCTATCTGCCGCTTTCGGTCGTGATGACGAGCGACGAGGTTTACAGTGCGTTCTACTGTGACTACAGCGAAGGAAAATCCTTTCTCGATTCGCACAGTTACACCGGCAATGCCCTTGCATGTATGGCGGCCAACGCGACGCTCGATATCTTTGAAAACGAGCATATTTTGGATAGCAACCGCGTAAAGATCGATATCCTTTCGGCGTTGCTACAGCGTTTCGAAGCGTTGACGAATGTTCATGAAGTGCGGCAAACCGGTTTTATCGCAGCGGTGGAGCTGAAAGGGTACGATCCGGCAGAGCGCATCGGTTTGCGGATCTACCGCTATGCACTCGCACACGGCGTATTACTGAGACCACTGGGTAACGTGGTCTACTTCATGCCGCCCTATATCGTGACGGAAGAGGAGTTGAGGAAGATGACCGACGTGGCGTATGAGGCGATCAAGCGGCTTCTGTAAGTCTCTATCGGATCTCCAGATACTTCTCCAGTCCGATCTCTGTCCAGTCGCGGTTGAGCTGTAGAAATGCCCATGCGTTTTCCCAGACGCGTTTGAAGTCGGGGCTTTTGGCGCTCTTCTCCTGTGCTACTTCGAGCATCGCTTTTTTGGCGGCTTTGAGGACATCGTTGGGGAGTGAGTCGATGGTGACACCGGCGTCGCGTACGACTTTGAGCTGTCTGGCGTTTTCGTACTGGAACTGGCTGAGCATCGTGGCGTTGAGCTCCTGTGAAGCGACCTCGATCATGAGCTTCTGCTCGTCAGAGAGTTTGTCAAACTTCTTTTTGTTGAAGACGAGGCTCAGCATGCTGCCCGGTTCGTGCCAGCCGGTGTAGTAGTGTTTCGCCACTTTGTGAAAGCCCATCTTCGTATCGAGTGAGGGTCCGAGCCATTCGGTGGCGTCGAGGACGTTGCGTTCGAGTGCGACGTAGATTTCTCCAGCGGGGAGCAGGGTGGGTTTGACACCCAGTTTGGCGAAGACTTCACCGCCCAGTCCCGGTATGCGCATCTTGAGTCCCTTGAGGTCGGCGAGACTTTTGATCTCTTTTTTGAACCAGCCGCCCATCTGCACACCGGTATTGCCGCCTTTGAAGGGGACGAGGTTGTATTTTGCATAGAGTTCGCGCCAGAGTTTCATGCCATCTCCCCAGTCGAACCATGCATTCATCTCCTGTGCGGTCATGCCAAACGGAAACCCGGTGAAGAGGTTGAAGGCTTCGTTTTTTCCTTTGTAGTAGTATGCGGCGGAGTGGTAGGCGTCGATCGCTCCGGCACTGGTCGCGTCAAAAACGCCGAGTGCGGGGACGAGGACATTTTTGGGAAAGACTTTGACCTGGATGCTGCCGCCGCTCATCTGTGTCAGGCGGGTGGCAAAGCGCTCCACACCTTCCCCCATGATGGGGAAGTTCGCCGGCCAGCTGGTGGCGAGTTTAATCTTGACACTTTTGCCGCGGTTGTAGTGGAAGCTCTTCTTTTCATGAGAGAGTTTGGGGTCTTTGGGCAGTTCCCGGCATCCGGTCACAGTGGCGGCGGCTGCCGCTGCGGTTAGTGAAGTTTTGATAAAGTCACGTCTCTTCATGAAGTCTCCTTAGTAAAGTGCCGCGATGACGGCATAACACAAAAAGAGCATCAGGTGTGAGATGCCTTCGAAATAGTTGGTCTCCCCGTCATCGGTGGTTTTCCATGCCAGTATGATGGTAAAGATGAGTGCACCGATCTCCAGTGGGTTGAAGTTGAGCGGGAGGCGGACATCGGCGATGTAGCCGAGTATCAGCAGTGCAGGAACTGTCAGAAGGATCGATACGGTTGAAGCGCCCATCGCGATGTTGACAACCCTCTGGATCTGGTCATTTTTGGCTGCTTTGACAGCGGTGAAGATCTCAGGTGCGACTGAGATGATCGCGATTGAAAGACCTGCCAGACCGGTGGAGACACCCAGCTCTTTGAAAAGGTGCATACCGTCATGCGCAAAGATCTCCGCGAGTATTCCGATGACAAAGATCAGTGCAAATATGACAAGAAAGTTGATCAGCGTCGGCAATTTGTCGAAAATATAGTTTTCATGAAGATCTTCATGACCGTGTTCATGTTCCATTAGTTTGCGTTTGTAGCGAAAGATACGACTCTTTGCCGTTGCCTTGAAAAAGTGGGTATGTGTCTTGGTCTGGAAGATCAAAATCGTGATGTAAAAAAGAAAAAGCAGAAAGCCGATGATATAACTTGCTTTTTCAATAGTTGCCGCATCATGACCGCTGTGTCCAAGGATACTTGGAACAAGCAACGCAAGGGAAGCGACATAGAGGATCGTCGTATAGGAACTTGAGGTATCTTCGTTGTGCTGTTGTTCGGAAAAGGCGAGACCGCCGATAAACACAGCCAGCCCCAGCAGGACATTCATATCGACGATAACAGCGGAGATGATACCACCCTGAACCGTCTGCATCGCTTCGGGACTACTGGAGACCTGAAGCATGATGTTAAAGAGCAGGATGATTTCGACGGCGACTGCGGTAAAGGTGAGTACAAAACTGCCGTAGGGTTCGTCGAGTCTCTCCGCCAGTATATCCGCTACTTCGGAAACAGTGATAGAGAGTGAGATGATTGCCAGAGCTGCAAATATCGTGCTGGTGGTGCCGTTGCCGATTTGGTGAAAGTAGTATGCGACAATCGCGAGAAGGATACCTCCGAAGATATCCCAGTAGTTTTCTATAAACGAGTTAGGCTCTTCATGAACCTGACTATGGTTGGGGTTTGAATCCATTAAGTCTTTTACTCCTAAAAGAGAGACAGTTGCTCTTTTTTTGATAAATTTTTTAAAGTTTGTACGATCTGTGTAAGATCTGCAACGATTATAGCAAAATTAAATTCAATCTCTTTTAACTTTGTGATTTCAGATAGTTTTTGGTAAGAAACGGTTTGCAGATCGGGGCACTTCTGCTGACCGGTATCGGTTGGAAGAAAGCAGATTTGCCGTGACCAGGAGGCTTTTTGCTGCATATAGGCGGTGATTTCAGGCAGGAGATCGGGGGTTTGGGTCACGACGAGTGTGGAAGGTGTCGATCCAAAAGGTTTGATCTGAAGTTGTCTGGTGACAAAAAGAGGATAGAACCAGGGGGTATATTCGCAGCGACCGATGTCGTAAGAGAGCCCTTTTTGTTCGAGAAAAGCGAGAATATTTTCGAGTTTTGGGAAAAAGAGTTCCGGCAGTTTGATGTTTTCAAACAGTTGCTCTTTGTAGTAGAAGCTGGATTGGAAGAGTGTGGTCTTAAAAGGTACGATTTTCGGCGCGTTTTGGGCGAGGGTGATGGTGTAGGAGGGGTATATCTTTCGGATAAAACTTTCGTCACTCCCTGCGATGATATGGTGCTGTTCCGCTTCCATGATCTTGTGAAAGTTTGATTCGATGCGGTTGTCGAGAAAGATGATCTGATCTCTGTGTACTATCTTTTGCATCAGGGCGAGGGAGAGAGGGTCGAGGCAGAGAAACTCCAGCTCTTTTTGCATCAGGTAGTATCGCAGCAGTCCGATCAGTGCGGATTCTATATGGTCACAGCGTAGCCAGGCGACCTCTTCGTCGTAGACGGGGATCTTCTGATCGCTTAGAATAGCATAGGCGCCGCGTGAGAGTGCGATCTTGATCTTTTCGGGATCGTTTCCGATATAAAGATCTCCCATTTTGACTCTTTCGGGTTCAAAGACGATAGCGTCGAAAGAGGCGATGCTGGGTTCGTTGACCAGTGTTGCCTGTGTCAGCTTGGTCAGATTTTCAAAGGTCATCCAACAGGGGTACCGCTCTGTTTAGGCTGCTCTGGGCGCATCAGGGAGAGACCGTTTTTGTCTTTGGCAGCCAGCAGCATTCCCTGTGAGAGATTGCCCATGATTTTGGCAGGTTTGAGATTGGAGACGACACAGACCTGCGTACCGATCAGATCCTGCGGAGCGTAATACTCTTTGATACCGGCGATGATCTGGCGCGGTTCTGCCTCTCCCAGATCGACTTTGAGTTTGAGCAGACGGTCGCTTTTGGGAACCTCTTCGGCTTCGAGGATGGTACCGATTTTGAGTTTGGTCTGGAAGAACTGGTCGATGGTGATGATACCCTCATCTTTGGACGGCTCTTTTTTCTTCTCCTCCTGTTTTGGAGGTTCGTCTGTCTTGAGCAGCTCTTTTTCGATTTTCGGAAAGAGCGGCGGTACTTTCTGGATCATAAAGGTGTCTAGCAGCGCTTTGTTTTCGATCAGCTTCTGATAGTTTTCATAATTGATCACAAAACCGAGTGCTTCGGCGATGGTGCTACAGGTTTTGGGCATGACTGGGCTCAGCAGGAGTGCAACCTTTGCCATAAGGTTCGCGACCAGCGCCACGAGTGCCATCGCTTCCTCTTTTTTCCCCTCTTTCATCTTTACCCAGGGTTCATAAGTGGCGATAGACTGGTTGGCGATCGTCAGGATTTTCCAGAGCTCTTCGAGGTAGCGGTTGAGCTGGAGATCATAGATGTATGCAGGGA
Organism: Sulfurospirillum sp.; assembly: GCA_003978455.1. Taxonomy (GTDB): domain Bacteria; phylum Campylobacterota; class Campylobacteria; order Campylobacterales; family QNZT01; genus QNZT01. The sequence goes on along the minus strand of QNZT01000169.1, from coordinate 1,621 downwards.
TATTTGCGATGATCGCATCGGCATCTTCGATCTCTTTCTGGTGGTATTTCATAACATCGTCGGAACCGATGACAAAGTCGTTGTATTTGCCGCTCATGCCGATGATCCGGTTCAGCAGGTTGCCCAGATCGTTGCTCAGGTCGGAGTTGATACGGTCGATCAGTGCTTTCTGGCTGAAGTCGCCGTCCTGCCCGAAAGGGACTTCACGCAGCATAAAGTAGCGGAAGTTTTCCAGACCGTAGGCATCCGCTACCTCTTTGGGATCGACGACATTGCCTTTGGATTTGCTCATCTTTTCACCGTTGCGTGTCCACCAGCCGTGCGCGCCGATATGTTTGGGCAGTTCCAGTCCCAGACTCATCAGAAATGCCGGCCAGTAGATGGCATGAAAACGGAGGATATCTTTACCCACCAGATGTACGGTCGCCGGCCAGAACTTCATATCTTTCTCATCGGTGCCGTAGCCCAGTGCCGTGATATAGTTCATGAGCGCATCGAGCCAGACGTACATGACGTGTTTGGGGTCGTGCAGGGATTCGGGCAGTTTCACACCCCAGTCGAAACTGGTGCGGGTGATGGAGAGATCATGAAGACCCTGTTTGACGAAGTTGATCACTTCATTTTTCTTTCCTTTGGGCAGGACGCACTTCTCTTTGTCTTCGTACCATGCCAGCAGCTGATCTTCATACTTCGAGAGGCGGAAAAAGTAACTCTCCTCTTTGACGATCGAAGTCGGTTTGCCGCAGTCTGGGCAAAATTCGTTGTCGATAAGCTGTGTTTTGGTAAAGAATGTCTCACAGCTGACGCAGTAGAAGCCTTCGTAGTTGTCTTTGTAGATGTCCCCTTTTGCATACATCGTTTCAAAGGCTTTCTGGACGCCGATTTTGTGTTTTTCATCCGTCGTTCGGATAAACGTATCGTAGCTGATATCAAAATAGTCCCAGAGATCTTTGAACTTTGCGCTGATCTCGTCGGCATACTCCTGCGGCGCTTTTCCGCGTTTTTGTGCCGCTTCCTGGATCTTTTGCCCGTGTTCGTCGGTACCGGTCAAAAAGAGTGTTTCCAGCCCGATGAGACGGGAGTAGCGTGCCAGTGTGTCGGCGATGATCGTAGTGTAGGCATGCCCGATATGCGGGACATCGTTGACGTAGTAAATCGGTGTCGTAATATAAGCTTTTTTGCAGTCGTTTGACATTCTTTTTCCCATATAAGTTTTTGGAAATTATGGTACTACAAGATTGCTTAACTACTTTGGAAAATGAAAAACTACCTCGAAGGCGAGGGGTGTCCAGAGCGATACGGGAAAACCGCTGCGGCGCAGCATTTCACCGCTCCAGGTATTGCAGGTGTAAAAGAGGTTGTAGGGGTGTTTTGCGCGAAAATAGTACTGGTAAGTGTTTGGATGGGGCGGTGTCCGGGGAATAAACCGGTACTGTTTATCTGTCGCAAAAGTGTGTAAAATCTTTTTTTGTAAAATCTGCTCCGTTTCGGTGTCGATATGTAGGGGGATGACGCTTTCGTCATTTCTGATAGCGGTATAGTGTCCCACCCGTATGACTGCGGGGGTATTGGTAAATAGTGCTTTGAGTGTCGGGATAAGGTGTATATCTTTCCATTGAGG
>QNZT01000197.1 GCA_003978455.1 Sulfurospirillum sp. | reverse complement strand
TAATCGGGACTTACTCTATAAATCACCTTGAAATCCCCATAGAAAAGGTATCTCATACACTTGGTCACACTAGCATAGAAGTAACACAAAAGTATATTTCTATCAATCCTGAAACGGCAAAAGAGGTCTTTGATGATATCTACAATTCATTATAAAAAGTTATAAAAAAGGATTGGTTGCGGGAGACGGATTTGAACCGCCGACCTTCGGGTTATGAGCCCGACGAGCTACCGAACTGCTCTATCCCGCGACAATGAAAGTGGATGGGGTAGAGGGACTCGAACCCCCAGTACACTGGACCAAAACCAGATGCCTTACCATTTGGCCATACCCCAATATGTTAGTATCCCTTAAATCGGAGTGTGATTATAATCATTTTTTTCTTATTTGTCAAGGGTTTTTAGGATATTTTTGTATAATTTTCAAAAATTATGGAGAAAACATGCCTATCAACCGTGTCCAGGAAGCGATAGAAGAGATCAAAAAAGGAAATATCGTCATCATGATAGATGACGAAGACAGGGAAAATGAGGGAGATCTGGTCTATGCCGCTACTTTTTCAACGCCTGAAAAAGTGAACTTTCTGGCAACTGATGCCAAAGGGTTGATCTGTGTCGCACTAAGTAAAGAGATCGCGCAGAGGCTTGATCTTGCACCGATGGTTACCAAAAATGACTCTTCCTATGAGACTGCATTTACGGTTTCGGTAGATGCGAAAGAGTGCGAAACGGGTATCTCCGCTTTTGAGAGGGATCTGACGATCCGGTTGCTGGCAGACTACAACACCAGACCGACCGATCTGGTGCGCCCGGGGCATATCTTCCCGCTTATCGCCAAAGAGGGCGGAACACTTGTACGAACGGGTCATACGGAAGGTTCTGTCGATCTGTGCAGGATGGCGGGGATCTCCGAAGCGGCTGTCATCTGTGAGATCATGAAAGAGGACGGCACGATGGCGCGCCGTGATGATTTGGAGATTTTTGCTCAGAAACACAACCTGAAGATTGTCTATATCTCCGATATCGTGGAGTATCGCATGGAGCATGAGTCGCTTATTCAGGTGGTTGCAGAGTGCAACAGTGACTTCATGAATGTTCCGGCGCGAAGAGTCGATTTTCTCGATCACAATGAAAACCACCATGTCGCATATCTCTTTAAAAAGGGTGACGAACCGCTGCAAAATGTCCGTTTTCACAACATCGGTACCGATCTTGACCTCTTTGCGCATCATCGCTACGAATCGATCTTTAAGAGTCTGGAGATCATGAAACGAGAAGGCGGGGCACTGATTTTTCTGGAAAAGTCAGCCAACGAAAACCCTTACATGAAGGAGTATGGTATCGGGGCTCAGATATTGAAGTATCTGGGTTTCAGGGAGATCAAACTGTTGGTAACGAAAAGGAGAAGAGAGTTTGTGGGGATCAGCGGATTTGGTCTTCATGTCGCTGAAGAGGTAGAGTTGTAAAATTTGACAGAGAGACTGATGGCTCTCTGTTTGACGCTATGCGACCTGCCGTCCATCTTCCTGTGAAAGAATGGCTTTTAAGCTACGTATCTTTTTTGCGTAAACTTCCATCTCCTGCGCTATGACAGACTCTTCAAACTCATCATCCGCCCATTGTAATTCGCTCTTTTTATCATTGTATTTACGCATATACTCTTCGAGCTCTTTGTGATATTGCTCTCTTTTTGCAGGGTCTAAACTGGTAGTTTTTTGATTCATGGGCATAACTCCTCTATATTTACACACTTGCCACGAATATGCACTTTTGCATACTCGACGATTTTGCCATGAAATCGTGAATAAATTGTGGAAACGGGCAGTTCCTTGCCATAAAGTTTACTAATATGTGTCAAGTTTGCTAAGAGACCTTCTATCAACCAGTTTTGTATCTCGCCATAACTCTCGAACTGATACCCCAACGCTCCCAGTATCCGCTGTGTATAACTGTCCACTACCATCGCTTCCCTGCCGCAGGCATACGATAGTATCGAGTCTGCGGTCTCCTCACCGACCCCTTTCTGTGCCAGAAGCCACTCTCTCTCCACCTCCTGCTGAAACTGCTCAAAACTTCCGAAATCTTCCCGGATATTGATACATAACTGTTTCAGCCGTTTGGCTTTGGTATTGTAAAATCCACTGGGCTTGACAAGCATCTGAAGCTGTTTCAGATCGGCATCCGCAAGGGCTTCAAGGTGCATCAGACCAGCTTCATGAAGATTGGCGAGTGATTTTTCCACCTTTTCCCATTTGGTCTGCTGGGTCAGCAGTGCACCGACAACCACTTCAAATGTCAGTGCATTCGGCCACCAGAGAGGGTCTCTCTCATCTTTGATATATCCCAGTTTTTTGAGTGCTACCAGTAGTTCATAGCTGTTGGTGATCTGCATCGTTACTCCCTGTATGCCTGTTGTGAAATTTCCACTTCTCTTTCGTCGTAGGCTTTGATCTTGAACGCATCGGTACATCTCCCCTCTTCTATCGTAAAGATGACACCTTGCAACACTTTTTTGCAACTGTTTGGAACATCGAACTTGCCGCCTACACTTGTCAGAAAACGATCCAGCGGCTGTTTGACATCCATCCCGATCACATTGTCACGGCAACCGGTTAGCCCGACATCGGTCACGTAAAATGTTCCTTCGTCGATCACCAGATCATCTGTCCCGACGTGGGTATGGGAACCGCATATAGCACTTACTTTTCCCTTGAGCATCGCGAAAAGTGCTCTCTTTTCGCTGGTCGCCTCCGCATGAAAGTCGATGAAGATATTGTTGTAGCCCTTGTCACGAAGCCTTGCGACCTCATCGACAATCATCGTAAAGGGATTGTCCACCATCGGCATCGTGTAGTACCCCATCAGATTGATCACGACAAGTGTCTCCCCTTCGACATCTACATAGGCTATCCCCTTTCCCGGTGCCGCTTTAGGGTAGTTCAGCGGTCTGAGGATGTTTTCGGTTTCCAGCAAAGGGAGGATATCTTTTTTGTCCCAGCTGTGGTTGCCGCCGGTAAAGAGATCGACGCCGGCATTGAATAGTTCTTTGGCATTTTTGATACTCAGACCAAAACCGTGGCTGGCATTTTCACCGTTAACAATCACCAGATCGGGGGCATATTTCTCTTTGATTTTTTTCAGATGATGTTTGAACATCACGCGTCCGGGTTTGCCGACAAGATCGGCGATATAAAGTATTTTCAACTATCTTCCTTCGTTTATGAAACTGTTTCAGGACACCCATTTCGGCGTTACTCTGTTTCTAAATTTTTGCGATTATATCGCTTTTCTGAGCAAAAACAAATAATGACTCTACTATAATATCTTATTGAACCCTCTGAATAATTTACTTCTCTCAAACGGCTTCACGGCGGGTGCCCCAAAATTTCAAAGAAATTTTGACCCTGCCGCTGCAGATGTTGTTCGAGCAGCAAATTATTCAGAGGATTTCATTGAATATAAAAAGGCATTTGAGCGATGAAAGATCAGACAAAACTACTTCATGTCGGCTACGAAAAAGATAGCCAGAGAACGATGGAAGTTCCTATCTACCAGACTACTGCATATGAATTCAAAGATGCACAGCACGCTGCCAATCTTTTTGAACTCAAAGAGCTGGGCAATATCTACACCAGACTGATGAATCCCACTACCGATGTTTTCGAGAAACGTTTTGCCGCACTCGAAGGTGGGGCGGCTGCGATCGCGACTGCCAGCGGTATGGCAGCAATCTTAACACCATCGCCAATGTCGCCGAAGCGGGTGATAACATCATCTGTGCCGGCAAACTCTACGGCGGTACCGTGACACTGACAGGACACACTATCAAACGTTTCGGTATCGAGGCGCGTTACTTCGATGTGCACAAGCCGCAGGAGCTGGAAGCGCTGATCGACGAAAAGACCAAACTGATCCTTTTTGAGAGCATCACCAATCCAAGCATCGACGTACCCGACTTTGAAGGTATCGTCAAAATCGCAGATGCACACGGCATCCTGACAGTGGTTGACAACACCGTCGCCACACCGATCCACTGCAAACCTTTTGCACTGGGCTGCGATATCAGCGTGCACTCCACTAGCAAATATACCACCGGTCAGGGACTGGCGATCGGCGGGGTGATAGTCGAGCGGGAAAATCTGGTGGAGAAGATTAGGGGAAATCCGCGCTACTACCACTTCAACGAACCCGATGCCAGTTACCACGGTCTGGTCTACACCGACGTTCCCCTGCCGCCGTTTACCCTGCGTACCCGTCTGGCTCTGCTCAGAGATCTGGGAGCGGCACCGAGTCCTTTCAACAGCTGGCTTTTTATCCAGGGTCTGGAGCATCTGCCGCTGCGCATGAAACAGCATAGCCAAAACGCTCAGGCGGTAGCAGAGTTTCTTGAGGCACACCCGAAGGTCAAAAAGGTGAACTATCCGGGACTGAAAAGCGATGTCAACTACTCGTATGCCCAAAAGTATATCAAAGGGGGTTGCAGCGGTCTTTTGAGCTTTGAAGTCGAGAGTTACGAAGAGGCGCTGAAAATCGTCGATAAAACAGAGCTTTTTTCACTCGTTGTCAATATCGGTGACAGCAAATCGATCATCACCCATCCTGCTAGCACGACCCATCAGCAACTCTCTCATGAAGAGCTGCTGGCGGCGGGTGTACCCGAAGGTCTGATCAGACTCAGCGTGGGGCTGGAGGATAGTGAAGATTTGATCGACGATCTGAAACAGGCGCTTGAGGGCTAATTGAAAATCACGACACGAACCGAGCACTTTACCAATCCGCTCTATCTGGAGAGCGGGCGGATACTGGAGCCATACGATCTCACCTATGAAACATACGGTATACTCAACGAAGATAAGAGCAATGTCGTGGTGGTCTGTCACGCACTGACAGGCAGCCACCATGCGGCGGGAACCTATGAAGGCGACATCAAACCCGGCTGGTGGGACGGGATGATCGGTGACGGCAAAGCGATCGATACCCGAAAATACTTTGTCATCTGCGTCAATGTCATCGGCAGCTGTTTCGGTTCCACCGGTCCGATGTCGGAGATGTACCCTTCATGTAAACCCTACCGGCTGAAATTTCCGGTCATCACGATCAGCGATATGGTCAAGGCACAGCGCATACTTTTCGACAGGATCGGTATCCACCATGCCCACGCTGTCATAGGCGGTTCGATGGGCGGTATGCAGGCGCTCTGCTTTGCCATCGAGCACCCCAACTTCGCCAAAAAACATATCGTCCTGGCTAGTACCTACGCGACACAACCATGGGCGATCGCCTTTAACAAAGTGGCACGTGAAGCGGTGATCCGGGATCCGGCATTTCAAAACGGTCTGTACGATCCAAAAGAGATACGCGAAAAAGGCTTTCCCGGCTTTGCCACGGGGAGGATGTGCGGGCATATCAGCTACCTGAGTCCCGATTCGATGCAGCGTAAATTTGGCAGGGAGTATGTCGAAACCGACGGTTTGTATGAGCTTTTCGGTCGTTTTCAGATAGAGCGGTATCTCGACTATAACGGAATGAACTTTGTGCAGTGGTTCGACCCGCTCAGTTTCCTCTATATCACTAAAGCGATCAATATTTTCGATGCGACGCGAAACTATGACTCGCTGGAGGATTCACTCGGAAGGATCAAGTCGCAGATCTATCTCTACGCGTTCAAGAGTGACCTGCTCTTTCTGCCCGAAGAGATGAAACAGATCGAAACGACACTGCACAATATCGGAAAAAGCGATCTGGTTCACTACGAAGAGATCGACAGCGATTACGGTCATGACGCCTTTTTGGTGGAACTGGACAAATTTGCACACAGCGTAACAAAAGCACTGGAGGAAGAGAGATGAGTGAAGAGAAAAAAGAGATCAGTTTTGAAGAGAAGATCGCACACGCCAAAGAGATTCTGGAGAAGTTGATGAACCCGGAGATCACGCTGAGCGAGAGTGTCGCCTACTACAAAGAGGGGATCAAAGAGCTCAAAGAGGCGACCAGACTGCTCGAAAACGCCAAACTCGAGTTTGAAGAGTACAGCAAGGAAGATTCATGAGAATCGCAGCCCTGCAACTCTCCACCCTACCCCTGAGCAACACCAAGCTGGACAACTATCTACAAACGTGTAGCCAGAAAGGGGTACGCATCGTCGTACTGGCGGAGTATGTGTTAAACACCTTCTTCAAAGAGCTCAAAACCATGCCAAAAATGCTCATCGCAGAGCAGAGCCGTCATAAAATAGAAGCACTGTCGCACTATGCACGCAGTTACAATCTCATCATCGTCGCACCGATCGTGCTGATCGAAGAGGGAAAGATATACAAAGCGATCGGGAAGTTTACGCCCGAAGGTGCGGAGTTTGTCAACCAGAACTTTCTTATCAACTACGAGCACTGGGACGAAGACGGTTTTTTTGACAATGAAAAAAGCGACGCGATCTCTTTTATCCACTTCGACTACAACGGTATCACCTACGCGGCGATCAACGGGTTTGATATCCACTTCGATCAAGTTTGGATCGAGATGCTCAAAAAGGGGGTCGATGTCGTACTGGTGCCCTCCGTCTCTACCTTCGGCTCCAGTCAGAGATGGAACGAGATCCTCAAATCACGCGCGCTTTTGAACAGTATGTATATCCTGCGTGTCAACCGTGTCGGCACCTACAACGATGACGAGAGTCTCTGGAAATTTTACGGCGAGACTTACCTCATCAATCCTTTCGGTGAGATCGAAAAGTCACTCAACTCCAAAGAGGAGCTGCTGATGATCAGCATCAATAAACATGAAGTGACTGCGGCAAGGGAGACGTGGAAGTTTCAGGAGCAGCTCAAAGTCCGGGAGATCATATGAACACCTACTTTCATCGTCAGATAGAGCTCTGGGGAGAAGAGAGACAGCAGAGTCTCCGGCAAAAAGAGATTGCGATCATCGGATGCGGCGGACTGGGGTGTTCGCTGGGTATCGCTCTGGGAAGCAGCGGTATCGGCACCATCCATCTCATCGACTTCGACAAAGTAGAGATACACAACATCCATCGCCAGATCGCTTTTACCAAAGAGGATATCGGCGTTTACAAATGTGAAGCACTTGCCAGAACCATCGAAGCGAGATCGGACTTTGTCGTGACAAAACCTTTTACCGGGGACTTTGAAGCATTTAGCAAAACCGGGATTGTTCCCGATCTGATCATCGATGCAACCGATAATCTTCCTGTACGCGCGGCCATCGATACTTTTGCAAAGTCGGTACAAAGACCGTGGCTCTACGGTTCTGTCGAGGCATTTCAGGGACAGGTATGTTTTTTCGAGAAGAGTGATTTCAGTGCTTTTAACATCAGTGACAAAACACCCGCCGGTATCGCTGCGCCGATTGTGATGTTCATCGCCTCGTTACAGGCGAATCTTGCCCTGCGCTACCTTGCCGGACTGGAGATCACGAAAGACCTACTCTACTATCTCTATTTTGACAGCAAGGGAGAGCTCATCACCCAAAAATTTAAAATGCCAAAAAAGTAAGAATGATGGAACTGGAAGAGAAGCAGAAAAGACTCAAGGAGATCGAAGAGTTGCTGACAACATACGGCGGGGAGCTTGAGATCGCGCCTTATGTATTGAACTATCTCTCACTGGAAGAGCTGGAGACGATCATCGTCAATATCCTGAAAAAACAGAGTAACGTGATCGAGGAAAATCATGAATGGCTGCAACAGTTTAAGAAATATCTGAAAGAGCCTTAACTTGTCATGAAATATACTACAAAAAGGAAGAGCTCTCCCTTTTTGCGGTATATGATTAGTAATTGATTGTTGCTGTGATAAATTTCAGCTTGCAGTTACTGATTTTTGAGAATGTGTTACAACCACATTTTGCATAGTTTTTATATCCGACAAGTACTTTCTCTTCGATTGACTCATATACTGTTTTACATTTTGTCAGGATACATCTTTTAGATACAACGATACCGCCTGTTGTACAAGCACCCACACCGCTCTGTTTATAGTCGATATTACTTTTTTGCTGCTCTTCCCAGCACTCTTTATGAGGGATTTTTTTAATCACTGTTTTATAGATCGGTTCACATTTTACTACAGGAAAATCGCATTTCACAGAACCTGCCTGTAAACTTGCTGCTACACCTAATCCTACTACCACTGCTAAAACTTTGTTCATTTGAACTCCTTTGATTTGATAATTACTCTGACAGTATAAGTCATATAGCAAATAGAGTCAATTAATATAAATATTTATTATTATTACACTTATCTCTGTTTACATGAAATACTTTATACTTTTTAAAATAGATTAAGTTTGAACCTTAAATGAAGTGCTCAAAAAACGCTTTTTTCACCCATTTTTATACAATTTATAAAGATTTTTTTAGAATTTGTATGTAAAATCGAAACAAATTGATCAAAATTTTGCGTTTCAGAACAAGTTAGAGAGGTTTTTGAGAGGTAATTTTGAGACAAAAAACCCAAAAATATCAATTTTCAGGTTTTTTAAAGGTTTTTTTTGATAGAGATTAGCGTTTTTTTGAAGCGACTTTAACTGTTCGTGTTTTAAAATAGCGTTTGATATCACGCCTCAGTTCCGGCATTTGCTTCAACCCGACAAACCCCTGTAAAATCTCACCGTTTTTGATATAAAGGATAGCAGGTACCTGGGGTGTACCATACATATCCACCACATCCTGACTCTGATCGATATTGACCTGGTAGATTTTTACTTTTTCTCTTTTACGGTTAATCTTTTGAAGATTGCGTTTCATCTCTTTGCACGGGCCGCACCACGGTGCATAAAATTCGACGATGACATTTCCTTTAGCCGTCTTTTTGTGAAAATCTGTAAGGTCTTTGATATGCTCAAACCCAAAAGCTGTCGAAGCACTTATCGCAACGGCGACAGCTGTCAAGATAACTCTTTTCATCTTTTTCTCCTTGTCTTGATATGGTCTTTATCTCTTGAGTGTTAAAGAAAATTTTAACATACTTTTTTATCTAAATAGTATGTTTTTCTTACCTTTTTACGATATTTCTTCTATTTTTTCAGAACTATCATGAACAGTATCGTCCACAAGACAAGTTGCTACACATTTTGTTCCGATTATGGTATAATAAAAAAGGTACAGCAGGTGATTGCTGGCAAATGCCAGAGGAAAGTCCGGGCTGCAATGAGACAAGGTTCCATCTAACAGATGGCTGGGGTAACCCAAGGGCAAGTGCAACAGAGAGTAGACTACCATACTCCGGTATGGTAAAAGGTGAAAGGGTGAGGTAAGAGCTCACCGGTACTCTGAGCAATCAGGGTAGCCAGGTAAACCCAACCTGCAGCAAGAAGCGTATGGTAAATGTCTCATAATAAAACGCTTTGCTAAAACTCTTTTGTAAAAAAGAGTTTAGATAAATAATCACCCACGACAGAACCCGGCTTATCGCTGTACCACTTACTATTTTGGATACGATATTTGAGCAAAGCCCAAATATCTGCGCTAACGCTGTGTTTGCTTCAGCAGCAGGCTCACGCGCAGATAAACCGCGCTTGGTTTATTCTATATATTCCCGCTTTTTTCTTTCTTCTGGATACAATATTTGAGCAAAGCCCAAATATCTGCGCTAACGCTGTGTTTGCTTCAGCAGCAGGCTCACGCGCAGATAAACCGCGCTCGGGCTTTATTCCATATTCCTATTTCCACTTTTTCCTCTCTTCATATGCGATATGCACGAAGCCCGAATATCTGTACTTTTTACAATCATTTTACACGAACTTCTGTACAATGACATAAACATAGTCGGAGAGATTTCATGAGAAAGAAGACAGTTTCATTGGTACTGGGCAGCGGAGGAGCTAGGGGATACGCGCATATCGGGGTGATCGATGTGCTGGAGAAAGCGGGTTATGAAATCAGATCGATCTCCGGATCTTCGATGGGGGCACTGGTCGGCGGTCTCTATGCTGCCGGTAAGCTGAACGACTACAGAGAGTGGGTGCTTTCGCTCGATATGCTCTCAGTTTTGAAACTGGTGGATTTTTCATTTGCCACGACGGGGTTTATCAAAGGGGACAAGGTTTTCGATGTTCTGGAAACGATCGTCGGTAAAAATATCAAGATAGAAGATCTGCCTATCGATTATACGGCAGTCGCTACCGATATCGACACCCAAAAGGAGGTCTGGTTTCAGGAAGGCGATCTCTTAAATGCGATCCGCGCGTCTATCGCCATCCCTACCATATTTACCCCAATCCGTTCAGAAAAACATCTGCTGGTGGACGGCGGTATCCTCAATCCACTCCCCACAGTACCCCTCCTCTCTGATACCAATGATATGCTGATAGCCGTCAATCTCAACGGCGAACGCAAAGCGGATAAGATCGTTAAACAAGAGAGTGAAACAGAAGGGGGTATTCAGCAAAAGATTACAGAGTTTATCCAAAAAAACTTCTTTGAAGAGAAAAGAGAGGAGGAGATAAACTACTTTACCATCGTCTCCAAAACGATCGAAACGATGCAGAACCTTATCACACGTTATGAACTGGCGGCACATCAGCCCGATATCGTCATAAATATTCCCAAAAATCTGTGCGGTTTTTATGAGTTTCATGAAGCAGAAATGATTATCGATTATGGTCGGAAAGTGGCAAAAGAAGCGATTTCCGAATATCAAAAACTCGAAAAGTTACCAGAAAACAATTAAAATTTTTGATTCTAATCATATCAAGCTTGAAATTTTTCTGATATAATGATACTTGTAAAATATCTATATATCAGGAGGAAATCATGAAACTTGAAGAGACACTCATCATCGTTGCAGATCTTGGAGAACTGAAAGTCTACAAACCGATAAAACATGAAGCTATCGTCAACGGCGGTCGTGATTTAAAAATTTCCTATTCTCTGGAACTTTTAACAGATCTTGACTATATCGCAACACATAAGAAAATCAGCGATATCGTCAGTGACAAAGCCGGTAACTTCAAGGGAGGCAATGTCGAAGACAACAAAGTCGAAGATGAGATAGAGAGGCGAACGCTGAAAGATGTTGCAGCAGATATCGAAAATATCGTAGCGCATGAAAAACCCAAACAGCTCTTTCTGGCATTTCCCAAAGAGATGCACCCGGCGCTGATGAAAGAACTCTCCGCTGAAACCCAGGCACTCATCACCAAAAATCTTCAGGCAGATCTGGTCAAAGAGAATAAAAACAAAATTCTCGATCACTTCACAGCATAAACAAACGGGGCAGCTACCGCTCCGTTTTCCCCTCAGACGACCGTTTTAATCTACAATTTGTTATAATAGATCAAAAACAGGATAGAACCCTTCATGAGATATTACATTGCAACTGACCATGCCGGTGTGGCGATCAAAGAGAACGTCAAACAAATGGTAGAGGATCTCGGTCATGAGATCATCGATCTGGGACCGTTTTCCACCGATCGTGTCGATTACCCGGACTATGCGCATAAACTGGCGACAACAGTTCTTGAAGATAGCGGCAGTTTCGGGATACTGATCTGCGGTACCGGTATAGGTATGAGTCTTGCGGCGAACAAGCACCACGGCATACGCGCGGCACTCTGTCATGATGCTTACACAGCAGAGATGGCAAGGGCACACAACGATGCAAACGTACTCTGTTTCGGTGAGCGCGTTGTGGGTATCGGTGTGATCGAGTCGATCCTCAAAGCCTGGAGCGCCACACAATTTGAAGGCGGCAGACACACTGACCGGGTAACGAAAATAGAACAGTAACGATGTTTGCAGACTGGTTTTTATATACACTTTTTATTTTTGTGATCCTCTACCTGTTGATCATGTTAAACTACTATAAAACACTCTATCAACGAGAACTGAGTCTGAACCAGATCAAAAAGAGCAATATCGACGAGAGTAAGCTAATCATCCGAAAGTACCGTCTACAACTACAACGGGCGATCGGCAATATAGACATACTCACGGAAGAGCTTGAGAAAGCGAAAAACAATATCAAAACACTCAGAGCCAGAAGCTCTCAGCAAAAGCTGGAAAACGACCAGCTGCAACGAAAAATCAAAGAACTCGAAGAGCGTATCGAAGCGCTTATCTAAGGAGAACAATGGAAATCGAAACATTTGGGTATGTCCTTTTTGCACTGACGCTTGCAGGCTTTCTTGCCGCAAAATATTTTATGTTTAAATAGGAACTTCATGAAAACACTAACAACAGAAGACAAAGCATATTTGCTGGAGAAGATCAGAGATATTCCCGATTTCCCAAAACCGGGAATCATTTTCAAAGATATCACCACCCTGCTCAAAGATGCGCAGGCATTTCACTTTCTGATGGATCATCTACAAGCCCGATACGAAGAGATGGATATCGATTTTGTCGCGGGTATCGACAGTCGCGGCTTTATCTTTGGAGCGGCACTCGCCGACCGCCTCAAAAAAGGATTTGTTCCGATCCGCAAACAGGGAAAACTTCCCTATACAACAATCGGGGAAAAGTACGCACTCGAATACGGTTTTGACGAGATCGAAATCCACATCGACGCATTTGCGTGTGACAAACCCAAAGCTAATGTTCTGCTCATCGACGACCTGATCGCAACAGGCGGCACTGCCAAAGCAGCGGCAAGCTTGATCGAAAAGTCGGGCGCACACTGTGTCGAAGCCTGTTTCATACTCAACTTGACATTTTTACGGGGAGACGATGCAGTGAAAAAGATCACCCCTGTCTACTCAGTACTGGAGATCAACTAGATGTATATCCCAAAACCCTCTCCTCATGATCCTGATGAAAAAGGTCACTTCGGTATCTTCGGCGGACGCTATGTCCCCGAAACACTTATGCCAGCACTGCTGGATCTGGATGCCAGCTACCGGAAAATGCGTTTCGATGAAGAGTTCTGGAAAGAGGTGGACTACTACTACAAAGAGTATGTCGGTCGCCCCAACCCGCTCTACTATGCCGAAAACCTGAGTCATGAACTGGGTGCGAGAGTCTATCTCAAAAGAGAAGATCTCAACCACACCGGTGCACACAAGATCAACCACTGTATCGCACAGGCGGTACTGGCAAAAAGGCTGGGCAAAAAGAAGATCATCGCAGAGACCGGAGCGGGACAGCACGGCGTGGCGACTGCTACGGTTGCGGCTCTTTTCGGTCTGGAGTGTGAAGTCTTTATGGGTGCGAAAGATGTGGAGCGGCAGGAGCTGAATGTATTTCGTATGAAGCTGCTCGGCGCCAAAGTGCACGCCGTACAATCCGGCAGCAAAACACTCAAAGATGCCATGAACGACGCCATCCGCCACTGGGTCACCAATGCGAGAGATACCTACTACTTGATCGGTACCGTCGCCGGACCGCACCCCTACCCTATGATGGTCAGGGATATTCAGTCTATCATCGGATATGAAGCGCGAAAACAGATTTTGGAGAAGACCGACAGCCTGCCGGACTATGTCATCGCCTGTATCGGCGGCGGCAGTAACGCCATGGGGATCTTCAACCATTTTCTCGAAGATGAAAAGACCACTTGCATCGGTATCGAAGCGGGCGGTCTGGGGCTGGACAGCAAACACGGCGCAAGCCTTGCAAAGGGGAGTCCAGGCGTCCTGCACGGGCAGATGAGTTACCTTTTACAGGATGAAGACGGGCAGATACTGGAGGCACACTCCATCTCTGCGGGGCTGGATTATCCCGGTATCGGTCCCGAACACGCCTTTTTAAAAGAGATCGGAGCAGCACAGTATGCATCGATTACCGATCAGGAAGCGCTCGATGCATTTGTCTGGCTCTCTCAGAAGGAGGGAATCATCCCCGCTTTTGAGAGTTCGCATGCTATCGCATACCTTAAAAAGATGCCCGCCGAAGAGATCAGGGGGAAGATCATCATCGTCAATCTCTCCGGACGCGGTGACAAAGATATGATGCAGGCAAAAGATCTGCTCCATTTTGACTAAGAGAAGGAAATAGTTTTATTGGAACAGACACTGATCCACCTGTTACAGGAGCATGGTTATATTATCCTCTTTTTCTGGAGTATTCTGGAGGGAGAGCTAGGGTTGATTATGGCGGGGATTTTGTCCCATACCGGAGATATGAGTCTGCCATTAGCTATTTTTGTCGCGGGTCTCGGCGGATTTGTCGGCGATCAGATCTACTTTTTCATCGGTAGATACGCCAAACGCTATATCCACAAAAAGATGCACAAGCATAAGCGGAAATTTGCCATCGCGCATCTGCTTTTAAAAAAATACGGCTGGCCGATTATCTTTATGCAACGCTATCTCTACGGTCTTCGCACCGTGATACCGATGTCGATCGGACTCACCGGATATTCCGCCAAAAAATTTGCATTGATCAACCTCCTGAGTGCATGGACCTGGGCAGCGATCACCATACTTTTGGCATACTGGATGGGAGAAGAGATCCTGACACTGCTGAAAGTTGCCAAAACACACTGGTATCTGGCACTTCCGGTTGTAGCACTCTTTTTGGGAGGGATGTATATGTTTACTCAAAAATTAGAACAAAATTTAGCACAGAGAGGAAAAAAAGTATGAATTTTACCGTAACACAAGAGAAGATCGGGGCAGTCCGTGCGGACTGTGAGATCGTTATCGTCATCAACAAACAACTCGATCACAAATGGGTTCATGATAAAAAGGATCTGGAAACACTCAACTTTAAAGGGACACTCGATGAAGTGGCATTTTTACCGCATCAGCACAGGGTCTATACGGGAGTCGATTCACTGGAGCGTGACGAAGTGCGTATCGCAGTTTCCAACGCGCTTCATGCAATCGCAAAAACGAACTACAAAAGTGTCAAAATCGCATCTTATGTCAAAGATTGTCCGGTGACCAACACCAAAGCGATCGTAGAAGGGTCAAAACTCGGTACCTATCGGTTTGACCGCTATAAAAGTGAAAAAGAACCTTTTTCTATTGAAGAGATGATCATCTCACTCGAAGAGTATGCAGAGAAAACACTCAATCTCGATCCGGCAAAAATAGCTGTGAAAGATGCGGAAACTATCGCAGAAGTCACCAACCATGCAAAAGAGATCGTCAATACACCGCCGGACGACATGACACCTGAAGCATTGGCAAAATATGCGGTAGAACTTGCTAATGATCTCGACAATGTAAGCTACTTCATCGGTGATCAAAACTTTCTGGAAGAGCAGAACATGGGTGCCTTTTTGGCAGTCAGCCGTGCAAGTACACACGCTCCCAGACTGATACACCTCACCTACAAACCTGAAAATGCAAAAGAGAGATTTGTCTTTGTCGGCAAAGGGCTGACATACGACAGCGGAGGACTGAGCTTAAAACCAAGCGAACATATGGTTTCCATGAAAGCAGATAAAAGTGGTGCCGCAGCAGCTATCTCCATCCTCGAAGGGGCAGCAAGGCTCAAAGTACCTTTTGAAGTGCATGCCATAATCGGTGCCTGTGAAAATATGATCGGCGGCAATGCCTACAAACCGGACGATGTCCTGGTCGCCAAAAATGGCAAAACCATCGAAGTGCGAAACACCGATGCCGAAGGCAGACTGGTACTGGCAGACTGCCTCTGCTATGCAACAGAACTGAAACCGGACTATCTGGTTGATCTGGCGACACTGACAGGCGCCTGTGTTGTCGCAGTGGGCGAATACACAACCGGTGTCATGGGACACAGTAGCCCGCTAAAACACGCTATCATGAGTGCGGCAACCAAAAGCGGCGAGTTAACAGGTTCCCTGCCGTTTAACCGCTACCTGAAAAAACTGCTCAAGAGCAATATCGCCGATCTCTCAAACATCAGCTCCTCACGATACGGAGGTGCTATCACAGCGGCACTCTTTCTGGACAACTTCGTAGAGGAACCCTACAAAGAGAAGTGGATACACCTTGACATCGCCGGACCGGCATACGTCGAAAAAGATTGGGGATACAACCAGGCAGGCGCAAGCGGTGCAGGTGTGCGTATGTGTCTCTACTGGATGAAAGATCTTGCCTACAAAGCGTCTCAAAAAAACCATCCCCACAAGAAGGAGAAGTAATGGGTGTAGCAGTAGGAATCGTCGGACTTCCAAATGTCGGAAAATCGACTACATTTAACGCACTGACCAAAGCGCAAAATGCAGAATCGGCAAACTACCCTTTCTGCACCATCGAACCCAACAAAGCAGTTGTACCGGTACCCGATGAACGCCTTGAAGAGCTGGCAAAAATCGTCAATCCCGAGCGCATCCAGTACTCGACCATCGACTTTGTCGATATCGCCGGTCTGGTAAAAGGCGCCAGTAAAGGTGAAGGTCTCGGAAACAAATTTCTCTCCAATATCCGTGAAGTTGAAGTGATCCTGCATATGGTGCGCTGTTTCGAGGATGAAAACATCACACATGTCGAAGGCGGTATCGACCCGTTGCGGGATATAGAGATCATCGAAGGAGAACTGATCCTCGCAGACATCGAACAACTGGACAAGAAGATCACAAAACTCCAACGCGATGCCAAAACACAAAAAGATGCCAAACCAAAACTTGAACAAGCACTCAAACTCAAAGCGCACCTCGACAACCTTCAACCTGTCTCCACGTTTGAAGATAAAGAGGATGAAACGTTTTTGGAACTGGACAAAGAGCTGCGTTTCCTCTCCAACAAACCTGTCATCTACGGCGCAAATACAGATGAAGACGGCTTGCTGGAAGACAATGAATATGTCCAGGCAGTTCAGAAACATGCCGAAGAAGTGGGTGCGGATGTCATCAAACTCTGTGCCAAAATAGAAGAAGAACTCGTCGGACTCGAAGAGGAAGAAGCCAAAGAGTTTTTAACGGAACTCGGTATCGAAGAGAGCGGTCTGGAACAGATCATCAAAACGGCATTTGCCAAACTCGGACTTATCTCCTACTTTACAGCAGGCGTCAAAGAGGTACGCTCATGGACCATCAAAAAAGGGTGGACAGCCCCCAAAGCGGCATCTGTCATCCATAACGACTTTGAAAAAGGTTTTATCCGTGCAGAAGTGATCTCATACGAGGATTTTATCACCCATAAGGGCGAACAAGGCGCAAAAGAAGCGGGAAAAATGAGACTTGAAGGGAAGGAATACATCGTCCAGGACGGCGATGTGATGCATTTTAGGTTTAATGTATAAATAATGTAAGACAACAAAGCCTTTCAGGCTTTGTTGCTTAACGAAGAGACAACCCTTACTGGTTGTTATACTCACCACCTGGATAAACGATACAGAACTCTACCGCTTTCACAGCTGTTTTATCTTCACCGTCTGCACCATATGCGCTGCTGTATGGGATTGCAGAGTGATCAAGATTGAACGTTGTTGCATTCAACTTACCAGGATTTCTGACAAAACTTCTCTGAAACGTACCGTTATTATCGTTCATCTCATGCAATGTTCCGTAAATTTTTACAGGCCATGGATGCTGTGCATTTTCTACCAAAATCTTTTTTGCATAGTTCGCAACACCGATAGAATCGCCCTTTTCAATCAATTTATCAAAATATTTTGCCATATTGATAGTAAAACCGGAATCGACATAGTTATGACTCTCATGTAACACAGAGTTGATCATATCATTATCAGTCACGACAGTAAGTGCACCCTGATCTTTCATCTTGCCACCAAAAACCACTTTTGTACCGGCAGGAGACGTGAACTTCAGCTTGCTACTGTTACCATCTACACGCTCTACATCCAATTGGAACTCTACGCTAAGATATTCGAGGTTTGAGTAGTCTCCATTGTTGAATTCGTTTTCTAACTCGTCTCCACTCTTTCCGTGCGAAAACCACATAACATATGTTGCTACGAAACTTCCTTTCGTTTTATTCTCGTCAAAATATGGATTAGCCGGATAGGTACCATGGTATTGATCACCAACCTCATTATTTTGAGCAATTATATCACTTCCGGAACATGGATGTGTATCACATGGAAGAGGCTCATTGGGATTATAGTTTGGATTATATTCCCCGGATTTTATATTTTCATTTGCGATACATTGCATATTACATACATTGGCCAGATAATCACGCATAGCATCATACTGGTCATCTATTGATTTCGTATGGAAATCATTAGTTACTTTCAGGTAGTTTGTAGGAATATAGACTGTCTGAATGCGATTCTC
>QNZT01000059.1 GCA_003978455.1 Sulfurospirillum sp. | reverse complement strand
TTTTTCAGGAATAGATTTAATGTAACCATATTCGAGCATCTTTTTCAGATATGCGTCATCTGCCATCAATTTGTCCCAGTTGACCCAGTTTTTGACAAATTTGTGATCTACCAGACTTTTTCCGTTGATGTTGTCTTCGTTAAGGACACGGTTTACATAGTGCAGGTAAAGCGCTGCTTCAGTTCCAGGCCAAGGACTCAGCCACAAGTCTGCTATACCCGCTGAGTTGGAGAGTCGTGGATCGATGACAACCATCTTTGCGCCTTTTTTTCTCGCATCAGCTATCAATCCGGCAGATTGCTGGAAGTAGTGACCTGCATCAGCGGCATGTGATGATTGAAGAAAAATCAGTTTGGCATTTGCCCAATCAGGTGAATTTCTGTCATCATTTGCCCATTGGATTGAACCTTCCCTCGCACCGGCACTACAGATGTTGGTATGAGAGTCCGTACCATCGACACCAAGCATTGCAGGTACACGACCGGTAAAGCCGTTTTCGTTTGGACGACCCACATGGTACATGATATATTTTTTAGAGAGTTCATCACCGACTTTTAGGGTATCATGCATCTTTTGTCCGATCTCTTTGAGTGCTTGATCCCAGGTGATACGGATCCATTTACCGTCACCTCTTTTAGATCCGGGAGCTCTTTTGATAGGGAAAGGGATACGATCTGGATCATACATCTGACTCATCGTACCGTATCCTTTTGCACAGTTTCTACCGCGGCTTCCCGTATGGAGCGGGTTACCCATATATTTTCGCACAGTCAGTGTCTTTTTGTCCACCCATGCAGTCAGACCGCATCCCGCTTCACAGTTGGAGCAGGCAGTAGGTACGATCGTATAGTCATGTACCTGGATTCCATCGGGGTTATCTTTTGATGCGACACCGTTTCTGCCAACACCACCTCTTTTCCAGTCATCTCCGTCGAGTTCAAGAAAACTATCCCACTCGCTCTGAGAAGGATAGAAATTGAGCTCTTGCGGTGTTGCTGTAAATTTGGTCTCTTCTTTCGTCTCTTCAGCTACAACAGATGAGAATACACCTGCTGCCACCGTGGCACCTGCGACACCATATGCAGTACCTTTTAAAAAATTTCTTCTGCTTTCTAAAAACATTTTCTATATTCCTCCCTAACTTAACGCTAATAATTGTGGAATGATCAGCCAAACATGCTTTGCAATGAACAGACCTACCAGTGCCAGAATCGCTGCCAGTTTCAGCAATGCACCATCACCGTTTCTGATCGCACCGAGTGCGATAAAAAATGGCAGGATATATCCGACAACCTGACCGATCCAGAAAAGCGTATGGTATGAACCACCGGCTTGTACATATGCCAAAGTTGCTTCTGCTTCTTCTGATTTGAAAGAGAGATAGTATTCGCCCATATACATGGTAAATGACAAAAATGCGGCAACAGCAAGTATGATCGCCAAGTCTCTTTTGGCTTCTTTGCTCCATGAACCGCTGAAAAATGCCAGAACTGCCGAACCTGCGACAAATGCAGCCAATGCCATTTGAATCAGTTCCGCAGGTGTCTGCCATAACTCTCTTGCACTTGCTTCACCCATAATGGCAGCAGTATAAAGTGTAACAGGAACTGCCAGTACGACAGCCGCTTTCAAAAGGGTGTTGTAGATACCGTTTGTCTCTTTTTTGAAATAGACCAGATATGCCATAAAAGCGATTATGCCTGTCAAAACTGTAGCCATCCATGCACCGACTGTTATCGCGGATGTGAAATGAGGGTGCAAGAAGATATTGATCATTCTGAGCGGTTGATGCAGATCGAGCAAGGTGAAAAGTAAAAAGATATTTAAAAAGATAAAAGCGACTATCGGAATGAGTGTCTTCAAGCCTTTTACATCTTTATCGTTGTATCTTGCAAGAAGAAAAGCTCCTACCAGAATAGAACCGGTTGCGATACTCTTTGCCCAGAGATTGAGGGTGATCATCCATCCCCAGACTATGCCGGGCAGCGCAACATCCATCGTAACGATTGCATTGTTGATTGTTTCTGCATGCATTAGTGATGTCCTCCTATATGTTTCAGGTGCGTGATATTGTTAAAAAGACCATATCCTTCTTCCCTTTTTGCGGCAAGTGGGTTAAGCTGTGCCTGACCGCCACCGACATAGAAGTGTTTCGGCTTGGTATTTTTCTCAGGTTTTCTCACCTGGACACGTTTGTCGGCACTGATATAACGGCTGATGTTACTCATCGGATCGTCTAGATCACCGAAAATATTTGCTTCGACAGGACATGCAACGACACATGCAGGCATCAAACCGCCTTCGATTCTGTGTGCACAGTAAGTACATTTATCGGCTGTATTGGTTTCGGGATCCATGTAGATCGCACCGTATGGACAAGCCATAATACAACCCGCACAACCGATACATCTTGAACTATCGATATTGACGATACCGTTTTCAAGATAATGCAGTGCACTGACCGGACAGATTCTTTCACACGGCGCACTTTCACAGTGGTTACATCGAAGTGGTGTAAAAGTTCTGGAAGTATCGGGGAAAGTCCCCTGGTCCACGTACTTGACACGAAGTCGCCATGAGCTGACAGGCACTTCATTTTCAACTTTACAAGCTACCTCACAACCTTTACAGCCCATGCAAAGATCGAGGTCTACCAAAAAGCCTAACTTCATAAGTCCTCCTTATAACTATTATCCAAAAGATAATAAAAATTTATATAACGCTTTTATTATATATCAAAAGTGTATAAACGAAACTTATGTCTTTGGGAAAATGGGAAAAATATCGGGGATTTGTCTCTTTTTTACGCAACATTCTAAAATAAAAAATTTAGTTTTTTACTGTTAAAAAAAGCTCTCTTTTATTAAGCATTTGTTTTTGATTTTGTTTTTTATTTCTCTGATGGATATGTCGCTGTTTTGGTAAATATGCTTTTCTATCTCCCTGATCTCTTCATGAAAGGAGGGATCTCGGGATGCGATAAGTATTTGTAAAAGTGCTTTTGCTGTTTTTGCATCTTTGACTTTATGAAGGAATCTTTCCGTGCCGGAGAGGTCTTTTTTATATTGTTTATGTATTAAGTATATGAGTTTATAAAATAAAAAACCACTTAGAAAAATCAGAAGATAGTCGGCATATGTTCTAACCGATCGCCAGTTGATCTGTAAGAGGAGTGACGGTTTTTCACTTCTGGTCTGAGACAGAGGATAAACAGCAACCTGTATTTTGTCGGTTGCAAGCAGATACTGACTCCTTTTCTTAGGACTATAAGCTGGTATTTGTACTTGAGGTATCGTAAAGTTTTGATCGGAAAGAAGGGCATACCGAAAGATGATTTTGTGAAAAAGTTTATCGTGAAATTGTTCTGTTGCGAGAAAAGTATTTACCCCTTTTAGAGGCGGCAAGAGTGTAGCTATATCGGGTCGATATCCCCGACCACTCAATGTATAGACGACATTGATCTGTTTCCCGGCACCGGTTTGGTTGTTTTCAGCGGTAAAATCAAGGCGGTAATCTCCGACAACTTCTGTACCTTGTGGAAGGGGGCTGACATCTAGTTTTAAAGGCGGAAGCGGATAAGACTTGTTTTCAGTTCGCAGATACATTAATTCATCGGCTGATCCGGTAACAAATTTTTTTAACTCCTCTTTTGAAGCTACTTGCAGGGTGATATTGAGCGGTATATCGATCTTTGCTGCCTGCAACGGGAAGATAGCATACTTCATGATAATATGTGAGCGACCTTTAAAATCTCTGTTGTCATCTGCTTCGAGAAATTGCATACGGTAGCGGTCTGATTTTTGGGGTTGAAAACTGAACCGTACTGTCTTGCCGATTTCCGTTTGGTTGAACTCCATTGTCAGGATGACTGCTTCTTTAACGACAGGGTGTTGATTGCTGATATCTATATGGTATGTAAACTGTTGGTCTGCTGCCAAAGAGAGAAGAGATATCGTGATCCACAAGATAAGTTTACCAAGCACTTTTTGCATTTTTCGGTTAACTCCTGATTAGCAGAAAATGGTTGACAATCACAGAGAGATCAGAGACAGTGAGATGCTCATTTTTTTTGAGAAAGTCCAGCATTATTTTATATTTTTTCATATCAAACTGTTTCTCCTTGAGATAATTTTGTAAAGCCTGGTCGATATTTTCATCACTTCGCTGGTAGGAGAGCAGTGCGATGGTCAGTTCAGAGAGCAGCGATTCCAGCAACATCTGCAACTGTTCACGAAGGAGTGCTTCATTTGCTTTTGTGACAGTGATATTTTCGATATGCTCGATCAGCATCGGAATTTCAAATTTCTGGAGGATATGATAAAAAACTGTGGCACAGCGTGCAAAAGGTGCGCCGGTCTGTTTGGTGATTTTAATGATGGCGGTAGCGAATTTCAGATAGTTTATTTTGGAGAAAAAATCATTGATACGGGTATTCTCTTTCACTATCGTGCGATGTGGCATATCAAGTGTTTGCATGATGGATGTGATAGCGCTTTTGTAGTCTAAAATGGTTTCAAAGCAGAACTCTTCGGGTTTCAGGGAGCGGAGCATCCAGTTGATATTGTAATCGATCTTATCTTCAATCTCCAGTAACATAGTATACTGCTTGTGTGCAGAAAATGTGTAATCCCCACGATATATCTCATAGCGTATATCATTTGCATCATAGAGCTGATTGGTGATCAGATACGCTTTGATTTTGAGTAGAAATTTTTCCCGTCCCATCTCTTCATAATCACTTAAAAAACCGGAACCGCGCTGGTTGATGATCTTGTTGGCGATGATCATAGAGATGATTTCATGTTTGAGTGGATGGTGTATGACGGCATCTTCATGAAGTGCAGTAAACTCTTTTGGGAAATATTTGAAAAGATATTTATGAAAAAAGGTACTTTGGGTATAGATGTCGCTTTCATTGAGAATTTTTTTGAGAAAAATTTTTGTATAAAGCAGCAATACCGAAAGAACCGGGCGTATAATATACCCCATTTTATCCGTCACCTCATCAAAATCAGTATCTTTAGGCAGGTTGAAATAGCGTCTTTTAAAGACATCGAGGTTATTTTCAAGGAGATTGATGACTTTGATGAAATCTTTTTGATCCGAATGTGACCGGGTGTGATCCAGTGCAATACCAAGTGCCTGCAAGTAGTTTGTCCAGAGTACACTGTTTACTACGTGCGGTGTGAGTGTCTTGAGGGTTTCATGCTTTTTTTGAGGTGTGATAAAATTTTTTTTTACAAGATCGTTGAGGATGATTTTGAGATTGACTTCATGATCACTTGTATTGACACCGGCTGCATTGTCGATGCTGTCAAGGTGAATCTTTCCTCCGCCTAGAGCATACTCGTAACGGGCTTTTTGCGTCAGTCCGAGATTGCCTCCTTCGCAGATGCAAAAAGCCCGTACCTCATTCGCATCGATACGAACGTATTCATTCTCTTTATCGCCTACTTCCAGGTTGCTCTCTTCACTGGATTTGAAGTACGTGCCCACACCGCCGTTGTAGATCATATCTACAGGAAGCCGTAAAAGCATGGATGCTATCTCTTCACCGTCGGCACTGCTCTTTTTTGTTTTGAGAAATCTTTGCAGATCGTCACTCAGCGGTATGTCATGTGCGTTTCGTTTGAAAACAGCGCCTCCTGGGGAGATCTTTTCGGGGTCGTAGTCAGACCATTTCTGTGCTTTGGCATTGAAAAGCCGGACTCTCTCTTCATGAGAGATTTTGGGATCGGGATCCGGATCGATAAACACTTCGTCATGGCTGATCGCTCCGATCAGTTTGAAACGGTCGCTCTCGATCATCCCGTTTCCGAAAACGTCACCACTCATCGATCCGATACCTATTACAGTAATCGGCGTTTTGTAAAAATCGATCCCTTTTTCGATAAAGAAACGCTGGACTGATTTGAGTGCTCCTTTGGCGGTAATACCCAGTTTTTTATGGTGAAAACCGTTACTGCCTCCACTGGCAAAAGCATCGTCGATCCAGAAATTACGTTTTCGTGCGATGGCGTTGGCGGTGTCACTCATGCTGGAGGTACCACGGTCTGCCGCAACGACAAAGTAGGTATCATCATCGTCATAGGCGACAATATCAGGATCTCTGATAATCTTGTCCCCATCCTTGTTGTCTACCATATCCAGCAGTGCATCGATAAAATCGCTGTAATAGAGGGTAAACGCTTCTTTGGAGAGTGCATAACGCGGTGTATCTATGATAAAACCGCCTTTTGCGCCGCTGGGAATGATGATGGCATTTTTACCCTCCTGTGCCGCCATCAGAGATTTGATCTCGGTACGGTAGTCTTCTGTACGGCTGCTGTATCGCAAACCGCCTCTGGCGACTTTTCCCATACGCAGATGTGTGCCGCGAAATGCTTCATGATAGACAAAAGTTTCTATCTTCGGCTGGATTCCCCGCAGGTACGGTTTCAAGCTTTCGACATCTATTTTAAATGCGATACTCTGCTTGTTGAGATAGTAGTTGGTGCGTGTCATATGTTTTAAGATTTTGAAAAAGAGTTTTAAAACACGGTCATCGTCGCTTTCACGAATCTCTTTAAAGAGTTCATGAACTTCTGTTTCGGATGTTTGCAGCACGCTCTTGTCGTGTTTATGTGCAGGGTCGAATTTATATGTGAAATAGGCAAACAAAGATTTGGAAAGCATATGATACTCTGTCAGCGTAGTGATGATTTTAGGTATATTAAACTCTGCCACAAGTTGGTTTTCATAGTGTGCTATCGCGCGAAACAGTTGAATGGATCGAAGAGAAAAATTTTGCGAATAAGCCAGAGAAAAGAGTGAACAGCTCTCCTTTCTGGGACTTTGCAGCGCATAAATCAAAATTTCGGTGATATGCCCGGCATGGGCACTGAGCAGAGAAGGTTCCTGTACATCAAGATAGAGTTTGGTGACATAGACCGTGTGCGACGGGGCGGCGAGTTCGAAAGAGACTTCACTGCTGACAAAAAAGCCTAAATCGTGCATAACGGGTATGATATCCGAGAGTGAAAATTTTGTGGATGAAAAAATTTTGATGATTTCAGGTTCCCGGGATATTTCAACTGCAATACCGTCTGTTTCAAGAGCGTGTTGTATCTCTTTGCTGATTTTCAGATCGTCAGATTTTATGAGTTGATTGCATATCTGTTGCAGTTTCTCCGGCACATAAACTCCTTTTGCGCTATTATAGCAGTTTTTAGAAGAAGATAGAAATACTTTTCAGGGGTAAACAGCACTGTGTAAAAACTGCCAAAGTAGGTTATAAAAAGTATAAATATAAGATTGCTTTATACAAAATGTGTTATAATCTCATATGCGAGGTTATCATGAAAACTTATAAGATAAAAAATATTGCCGGTTATCTTGCCAAAGGTTTTCTTACCAACCCACTGACCAGTATCATCGGTGTATCGATTTTGCTTCTGGGTTTTATCTCTTTACAAACGATGCCGCGTGAAGAAGATCCTCAGATCGAAGTGAGTGGCGGTTCTGTGATTATCGCACTTCCCGGCGCTTCTCCCAAAGAGATTACCAATGTCATCATCAAGCCGCTGGAGCGTAAAATCAGTGAAATAAAAGGGGTTGACAATATCTACGGCACGGCGATGAACAATGTCGGAATGGTCAATGTTCAGTACTACATAGGGGAGGATCGCGAATCTTCCAATCTCAAGCTGTATGATAAAGTGATGCAAAATATGGATCATCTCCCCAAAGGGACGATGCCTCCGCTTATCAAGCCGTTTGATATCGATATCGATATTCCTATTTTGACGGCTGCTTTTTACAAACTTGAAGGAAGCAGAAAGATTGACAATATCAAACTATTTAAAACAATCAGGGAGTTACAGCAGGATATCAACGCTATTCCCGACGTCTCCAAGACTGTGCTCAAAGGTGCAAAACGCCCGCAATTTAATGTCATGATCAATCTGGATAAGCTTGCGGCATATCATATATCACTGGGGCAAATCGCTCAGGCGATCAAGATGATTTCCAAAAATGCCCCCGAGATAGATGCACCCACGGATGAAAATCATCTGATCGTTTTCGGTATGCGCAATGCGATCGAAGATGTCGATGATCTTAAAAGTCTTATTGTCGCACAATACAGGGGGTCGCCGATCTACCTCAGAGACATTGCCGACATCTCCTATAACTATGATATTCAAAATTTTAGAAAAGTGTTGATCTCTTACCGTGAAAGAAATGAAACAGAAACGGTAGAAAGCGATGAAGAGGAGGAGAAAGCACGTAAAATTTTAGGTCCGTTCCGTGATGCGGGTGACCAAATCACGATGACTGTCGCGAAGCTGAAAGGAACCAATGCCGTAACGATCGCCGAGAAAGTGATTGAAAAGATTCGGGAATCAAAAGAGGAGCTCAGAAGTCAGGGGGTAGGGTATATCATCACCCGTAACTATGGAGAGAGAGCAAATGAAGCGGTCAACGAACTGGTTCACCATCTTTTGATTACGATTTTGATTATTGCGATGATTTTGGTGCCCTTTCTGGGCTGGAGGGAGTCACTTGTGGTGACGATTGCTGTGCCGATGATTTTGGCAGCGACACTCTTTATCGCCTATATGACCGGACAGACGATCAATCGTATTACCCTGTTTGCATTTTTGCTTTCACTGGGACTGATCGTAGATGATGCGATTATTGTGATTGAAAATATCCACCGGCATATGCATATGGAAAAAGCAAAAGATCAGGATTACGATGAATTGATCATCGAAGCGACAGATGAAATCGGTCCCTCCACCAATATCGCAACGATTGCGATCATGCTGACGATGATTCCGATGGCATTTGTCGGGGGGATGATGGGACAGTTCATGAAACCGATCCCGCTCAATGTACCGGTCGGATTGGCGGTCTCCCTTTTTGTTGCCTATGTATTTGCGCCGTTTCTGGCAAAGAAACTGATTAAAAATATCCATCATGAAGTTGCTGCAAAGAAAGGGGACGCGAGTGATATTGCGTTCAAACCGAGGATGAGCTTGCTTCGTAAAATCATGCAACCTGCGGTAAAAGCCGTTGATTGGTTGCAAAGATGGATCAAAAGTATCCGGGAGATGAGTGATTTATGGAAAAGATAGTCTATTGGATACTACAGAAAAGATTGCGCAAACTGGGTGTTATCATGCTCGTGCTGATAGCACTGGGCGGTGCGGTGATGATGCTGCCGTCCAAACTGGTTCTGGCGAAGATGCTGCCGGGTAAGAGTGCCAATACATACACGATCTATATAGATACACCGACCAACAGTTCTATCGGTCAGACAACTGCCGTGGCACAGTGTGTGGCAAAGCACCTCAAACGGGAAAAAGAGGTGACCGATATCGAAACCTATCTGGGACAGGGCGCACCGCTGGATTATGCGGGGCTGGTAAAAGGGAGTGATTTTAAGCGCATGAAATATCAGGCAGAAATCGTTGTCAATCTGACAGACAAACATACACGTGAAGAGCCCTCTTTTATGATGGTGCACCGCCTTCGACCTGAGATTCAGAAAGCGTGTGAAGCCGTGGTACCCGGTACGACGATCAAGTTTATCGAGATGCCTTCGGGTCCTCCGACACTGGCGACGATCGTGATCGAGTTATATGGTAAAGATCCGGTATTGAGGAGAAAAACAGCTGAAAATGTCGCAGAGATCTTGAAAAAGACACCCGGTCTGGTGGATGTGGATGTCATGCAGGATACGCTCTTTACCAAGTATGAACTTGTTCCGGACAAAGAGAAGATTTTGCGCAGTGCACTGAGTGTCGAGCAGGTGAATAATATACTCTACCTCGCGTTCAAAGGGATGCCGATCGCAGTCAAAAATACACGTAACCAGCAGGATCAGATTCCGATTTTTGTACGTCTGAGTGAAAAATCACACCGTTTCAAGCGTGATTCCAAAGAGGCACTGGAGGAAAAACTCTCATCGCTCAAGTTGATGAACAGGATGGGGATGATGATTCCCGTCAAAGAGGTGGTGATTGTCAAAGAGGTTCCGTCAAGTCCGACAATCTTTCGTAAAAATCTGCGTGACATGACGACCATCACAGCCGAATGTGATATGGTCTCTCAAGTCTATCCACTGCTCGATGCCAGAGATAAGATGTTGGAAGAGTTGGCAGATGAGTTTAATGTGACCAAAGATCCCGGGATCTCAACCTATATGTTCGATCTGCACCTGAGGGAGAAACAGAGCGGTGCAAAGATGCTGCTGCGCTGGGATGGAGAGATGAAAGTGACGCTCGATACATTTCGTGATCTGGGCGGTGCGTTCATCGCCGCGCTGGTACTGATGTTTTTGCTGATGGTGGTGTACTATAAGTCGTTTGCGCTCAGCGGGATTGTACTGGCAGGAAGTTTTCTCTCTATTATCGGGGTGATTGCCGGGCATTGGGTGACGGACAAGATACAGCTCTACTTTACCGATACCAATTTTTTTCTGACCGCTACTTCCCTGATCGGATTTATCTCACTGATGGGAATCAGTGCGCGCAGTTCATTGTTGTTGATCGATTTTTCCCGTGCCCTTATCGCCGAAGGTATGGAGCGAAAAAAAGCGATTGCGATTGCAACGGCGACACGAGCCAAGCCGATCATGCTCACTGCCGTCGCGATTATACTGGGTAGTTTGCTGTTGGCAACAGATCCTATATTTGGCGGGCTGGGGGTAGCGCTGATATTTGGTAGTATGGCGGCGACACTGGTTTCACTCTTTTTTATTCCTGTACTTATGGATAACTCCGAAGCGATCGAGTGGCTTCGCAGAGACCGGGAAAAGAAGCATTAGTCTTTATCTTTTCCTGACTCTTTTTTGTCGGACTTGAACAGCTTGTCATCGCTGTCATAGTTTATATCGATCTTTGCATACATCCCCGGATAGATAGGCATCTCATCATCTTTTCTGAATTTAACACGTATGGTAAAAGTGTGTGCCATCGGGTTTGCTCCCGGGACTATGGACTTGATCACTCCTGTGGTGTGAAACTTGATAGAAGGTACAGAAACTTTGACAAATTGTCTTTTATAGACTTTCAAAAGATCTGACTCTGCGATCTGTGCTTCGATCTCCAGATGTTTCAGATCGACCAGTACCATCGCCAGCATACCCGGAACGATGAGGTCACCGACACGAATACGCTTTTCAACGATGATACCGTCGTTGGGTGCTTTGACTTCCAGATAGTCGGAGATAGTGGCGATCTGTTTGAGTTTGACTGCCGCATTTTTGACTAGTGCACGTGCTGCGGAAAGACCTGCTTCGACATTTTCGGCTGTGATATCGAGGTTTTCGAGACTCAGTTCGGTGTTTTCACTTTTGCCTTTTCTCAGGCGCAGCAGACGCTTTTCCCGCTTGATACTATCGAGTCGGGTACGGTACATATTGACCATGATCTGTGCCTGTTCGAGTGCGAGATCTGCCTGATTTTTAAGGATATCAAACTCTGCCGATTCGAGTTCAAAGAGGGTGTCTTCGCGGTAGACTTTATCTCCTATTTCGAAATTGATACGCTTGACATATCCCATATATCGGGCACCGATCATCTTTTGATTGTCTGATACAACAGTACCGGTAACAGAAAATGCACCCCCGTAGGCAAAGATCGATATACACAACAGGAAAAAAAGTTTTCTCATGAGAGCCTCCTCTGGTCGATTTCAGAAAAAAGAATTTTATGTATTATAACATATTTTTATATTTTTCAGGAGACAGGGAACTATTACATGATCATTTTACAGACCGAATGCTCCATTTTATCTCTTCGCCGGCATACATCGGTACGACTTCACCGTATTTCTCCGGTACGGTGAAGGGTTTTTTCTCCAGTGTGACCTCTTTGACAGGTGGTGTGTAGCCGTAGATGATTTGCGCATTGTCACTGACAAAGGTTTGAAGGTTGTCCAGTTTGCCGTGTGCGTCAAAAAGCTGTGCGAGAAGGGGCAGGGCGACGGGTGCGGTAAAGACACCTGCCGCACACCCGCAACTCTCTTTGGCGTGTTGCGGATGGGGTGCGGAATCGGAACCGAACATCACCTTGGGATGTGCCGACAGTGCGACGGAGAGGAGTGCTTCTCTGTCTTCAGGTCTTTTGGCGATCGGTTTGCAAAAGAGATGAGGCTGGAGCATACCTCCGGCTACTTCATCCAGTGTGATGAGCAGATGGTGCAGCGTGATTGTCGCATACAGGTTTTCATGACGTTCCAGTGCCGCGACACTCTCTTTGGTCGTGATATGCTCCATGATGATCTTCAGATTTGGAAACTGTCGTGCCAGCTCTTCATAAACCGGAATAAACTCCTTTTCACGATCCATCACAAAACCGTCACTCTCACCGTGAATCAGCAGCGGAATCTCCAGATCGCTCATGGCAGTCAGTGTCATACTCAGTGCCGCGCTCTCTATCGCGCTGACACCGCCTTCGGAGTTTGTGGTGATACCGGCTGGGTAGAGTTTGATACCGCTGATATACGGTTTCGCCTCTTCTAAAAAAGCGTAGTCGTAGCTATCTTTGAAAAAGAGTGTCATCAGTGGTTCAAATACCTCATCTCCGACAGCTTCCAGGATACGCTTTTTGTAAGCAAGCACTTCATGAAGTGTGGTTACGGGAGGTACGAGGTTGGGCATGATGATAGCCGCGGCAAAAGTATGTGCGGAGAGCGGGGCGACTGTTTTGAGCATCTCTTTGTCTCGCAGATGCAGGTGCATATCCAGAGGGGAGTTGAGTGTGATTTGCATAATACTCCTTTTTTAGGGAGTATTATACCGTTTTTTGGGGTTATAGCGCTTTTTTTGCCTGCTGGATTAGCGCATTTATCTTATCTTCATAGATTTTAGCATGGACCGGGTCGGTCGATTCGAAGCGTGTCACGATGACAGGAGTTGTGTTTGAGGCACGTACCAGACCCCAGCCGTCGCCAAAGATGATACGCACACCATCCACAGTGATAATCTCTTTGATTTCGGGGAAGTCTGCGGGAGGGGTTTTGAGCATCTCTTTCACTTTGTCGATCAGCGGAAACTTCTCGTCTTCGGTCACTTCGACTTTGATCTCTTCGGTAGAGTAGGTTTTGGGAAGTGCTTCGAGCTCTTTGTCCAGATCCATACCGTTTTGGATCAGCTCCAGTACGCGAAAGGTGGTATAGATCGCATCGTCAAAACCGAAATAGCGGTCGTTGAAAAAGATATGACCGCTCACCTCCGCCGCAAGATCGGCGTTGGTCTCTTTGATCTTTACTTTCAGGTTGGAGTGACCGGTTTTGTACATGATCGCTTTTCCGATTTTGTTGATCTCGTCGTACATAACCTGTGAGCACTTGACTTCACCGATGATCGTCGGATTTTGCATCGTGCGGGAGAACAAAATAGCAAGCTCATCGCCCTTGATATTATGTTTTGGTGTCAAAACTGCGATACGGTCGGCGTCGCCGTCGTAGGCAAAGCCCAGATCGAAACCTTCATGAAGCTTCGCTTTGATGTCGGTGAGGTTCTTTTCTACGGAGGGATCGGGATGATGGTTTGGGAAGGTACCGTCGGGTTCACAGTAGATCCCTTCGTAGTCGAGTTCGAGATAGTCGAAGATATCGGTCAGAACGACACCTGCCACACCATTTCCGCAGTCGAGTACAATCTTCTCCTGCATCCCTTTCAGATGTGCAAATTCACCGCACATGAAATCGATATAGTGCCCTTTTGCATCGATAAAAGAGGCTTTGGTGTTATCTTCGATCCGCATCTCTTCGTGTGCCATGACCTCCCGTCCAAGCGCATAAATATCTTCACCGAAGAAAGGTCTTTTGTCAAGCGTGATTTTAAAGCCGTTGTATTCGGGAGGGTTGTGGCTGCCTGTGATCATGACAGAAGCTGAAGGGATGATGCCGTCAAATTTATGATAGTTGGCAAAGTAGTTGACCGGAGTGGCGACGAGCCCCATCGTCAGTACTTTGACCCCCGCTTTGTTGAAACCGCTGGTGAGCCAGTCGTGCAGGATCGGGGAGTGGGTTCTGGCATCGTAACCGATGGCGACATACTCCCCCTTCTCCCTGACTTTTTCTCCTAAAAAGTATCCGATCAGTTTGACACTCTGTTCATTGAGTTCTTTTTCGAAAATGCCGCGGATATCGTATTCGCGAAATATAGTCTGCATGAAGGCTCCTTTTAGTGAGTAGGTTTTGTACCGTTTTGGTCTCCGGTGACAATCGTGACAGACTCGATCACCTGTTTTTCGACAGGTTTGTCTCTGAAACCGGTTTTGCTGTTTTCTATCTTTTTGACGACATCAAATCCTTTGATCACTTTTCCGAAGATGGTATATCCGCCGTTGAGCCACGGTGCCGGAGCGACGGTGATGAAAAACTGGCTGCCGTTGGTATTTGGACCTCTGTTTGCCATCGCAAGCAGTCCCGGTTTGTCAAAGACGACATTTGGTTTGTATTCGTTTTCAAACTCTTTGCCCCAGATCGATTCGCCGCCCGTGCCGGTTCCGGTAGGGTCTCCGCCCTGGATCATGAAACCTTTGATGACCCTGTGAAATGTGACACCGTTATAGTAACCCTTTTGGGAGAGTTTGATGAAGTTTTCCACCGCTTTCGGTGCGATATCGGGATAGAGTTCGAGTGTGATCGTTCCCCTGTTGGTTTTCATCTTTGCGATGGGATTTTGCGCGAAAAGTGAAGTTGCCAGCAGAAGTGTCAGCATAAAGAGTAGTTTTTTCATAATTATCCTTTTAGATGTGATTTTTGAAATTGAGAAGCGTATCATGAAGAGGATAAGAGATGCTATGTTCTTTATTCTCTTCATGAAGAGTGATTGCAGATGTGAACTTGTGTTATTTGATGAGATCTTGTCTTTTAAATTTATAGACTTTATTTTTGATTTTTTCGAGTATGCCTGCGCCGATGAGCTGTTTGAACATATTGACAACGGTCGGTTTGCTGACATCAAGTGCCTCCATGATATCCTGATAAGAGCCGTGGAAGATATTTTCTTCGTCAAGGTTGTCGATGATATACTTGAGAATCTCGATCTTTTTTCCGCCGACGAGTGCCGCAAGTGAATCGACAACGTGCGCGCAGCCTTCAATCTCTTTTTTCTGGATGATCGGCAGCATGACAGTATAGATAGCGTTGATCAGATCTTTGATGTTGATCGGTTTGATGATGTAACCATCTACTTTGAGATTGACCGCATCGATCAGATATTCTGTATCGGTATGAGCGGTAGTGATAATGCACGGGATATTTTTATTGTGCTCTTTTTTCAGTTTTTTGATCATCTCTATGCCGTTCATGACAGGCATATTGATATCGGCGACGATGATGTCAATGTTTTTGTTCAGGGCGATTTCGAGTCCCTCTTCGCCGTTTGATGCTGTATATACTGTTTTGACAAAGTCATCCAAAATCAACTTTGTCTGATTCATCACGTCGGCGTCATCCTCTACATAGAGTAACTCCAGGTTTTTCAAGCTGTTCAAATCCACAATCCACTCCTCTTTTGAAAATATTTCAAATTAATTTAAATACTATACCCGATGTTTTATTATTTTTTAATAAATTTCAACAAAAAAGAGATATTTTTTATAATATCGTACAAAATATTTAACTATAGTTACATTTTTGTACGATAGTTTGATACATTTTTTTGTTAAAAAAAACTAGTATATTAAAATTTATTTTAAGAAAAACATAAATAAGTCGTTTTTGAAGAATTTTTTGTTAAATTAGATAAAAATAAAAAGATAAATAAACTAAAAATAGTTCTTATTTCTTTACTTAAGTGGAATGGCTATCATGAATTGTGCACAGCGGTATGTTGTATTTGTACCCATAGTTGCTGTGATGTTTTTGACTGTCATAAGACCGTGCATCTGCTTCTCAATGATCTGTTTGGACATATAAAGTCCGATTCCCGTTCCGGTTGATTTGTGCTTTGTGGTAAAATAGGGTTCAAAGATACGATCGATGATATGTTCGTCTATACCGCCTCCGTTATCTACAAATGAGATCAAAACGACTGGTTCGGGATGATTGCGTTTTTCGACACTGATGATGATTTTGCGATCTTTTTGCATATTCTTATGTTTAAAGTTGTCTCGGGCATTGTTGAGCAGATTTAATATCACCTGGGAAAACTCATTGGAGTAACCATATACACGTATCTCCTCTTTAGCGATGAGTCTGATATCGATATGTTCGTCTTTGCAGAAAAATTCTACCAGATCGAGTGTCTCTTTGAGTGCGTGTACCACTCCAAAATATTCGCGCTCTTTGTGCGGACTGAAAAAGTTTTTAAAGTCTTCTATGGTGTTGGACATCTGATTTGCGAGTCTCAGTCCCTCTTCGACCTGCTGATCGATAAACTCCTGTGTTAGTGTGCCGTTCATGTTTTTGATACTGAAACTTTGGATCAGCACAGTGAGGGCGTTGAGTGGTTGGCGCCACTGATGGGCGATATTCCCGATCATCTCTCCCATGGCTGCCAAACGTGCATGCTGGTACATGATCTGGTCTTTTTCTCTGTTTTTGATCACCTCTTTGTTGACTTTATATTCCAGTTGACGTGCCAGTTCCTGGTAATCGCGTGTCTTTTTAGCAACGATATCCGAAAGACCGAATATCAATCTTCGAAGGTTGGTATAGACAGAACGCGCCAAAATCGCAGAGAGCAAGAGGATGATGACAATAAACAGGATTGTGCTGATCAGTGTGCCATAGTAGTGCTCGTCTATTTTGGTTTTTATCGATGCGACAGTATCTAGTTTGTCGGTGATGATATTGTCACATATGCGATTACAGTCGTTGATGATAGTATCGAATTTGGGGAGTATCTTTTGGGTAACACTTTTGGTATCGTTTTGCGCCGGTAGATGATTTACGGATGCAAATGTTGTATTAAATTGTTTAAGCAGAGGTGCGAGAGACTGCGCAGCTTCAGGCGAGAGAGTTTGAAGTTGCGTATATGCCCGATTGAGCTTTTGTGCGCTTTCCTGAAGGTTGCGTATCGTATGTGATTTGTCGGCAGTTTTTGACAGGTATTGGTGTAGTGGCTGTTTCAGATCTGTATTGCAGATGCTTTGTATTTCATGAACGATAGCAATATGGGCAATATTGTCACTGTAGATATGGTTCACTTCCTGTTTGATGCTGAAGAGTCCAAAGTGCACCAGAGCACCCGAAAAGAGTAACCCGAAGGTTGTGACAAGTAACAATAAAAAAGATTTTTTTGCGACAGAAACATTGTCCAAAAAGCTTTTTTTGAGATCTATCATATCTTTTTAACTTCCTTGTTTTCGGGTAACTGATAGTCACATATCGGAAAATCGTTTTTTTCTTTTAATCACATCCTGTATGAAAATTGTGAAAAAGCCGTCTATTTGTCTAACCGAATTCAATATACTAAATATTATTTTTTAAAATAAAAATAATCAATTTATCGTGCTATAATAGATTTATGAAAATTTTGCAAAAAACATTTACGCTGTCGCCATTTACCAGGGGATTTCATCTGATTGATCATGAAATCTCCTCTCATTTAGATCAGTTGTGTCGTATGCAGATCGGATTGCTGCATCTTTTTATCAAACATACCAGCGCTTCGCTGGCGATCGGTGAAAATGCCGATCCCTCTGTGCGTGTCGATCTGGAAAATTTCTTTACGGATATCGCCGACGGGAAGTCTTACTTTACTCATACCCTTGAAGGTGCTGACGATATGCCGGCACATATCAAATCTGTGATGATCGGTGCGTCGCTGACGATTCCCATTACCAACGGGAGGTGTAATCTGGGCACCTGGCAAGGGATCTATCTGTGTGAGCATCGTGATCACGCTTCGGGGCGCGAGATTGTTATGACTGTGACGGGTGCGTAGCCTTTTTTCGCAGGATGACCACACCGCTTTGGGGGATGATCAGTTCCGCATCCAGATAGTCGGCGATCCACTGAAATGTCTTTGGTGTATAAAAAGCGACATGCGTCAAATCCCGTTTGTAGTACCAGTCGGAAAAATTCTCCACACGAAATGCTGTCATCAAACCTAATACACCTCCATCTTTGAGTGCGCGCCACAGTTTTTGAAGTTCATGAAGCGGATGGTGCAGATGTTCTATCACTTCGGTTGAGGTGATAAAGTCGTATCGACGTGAAAAAACTTCTTTGTTCGGTGCGTAGAAGTAGTCATAGATATCCATTGGGTATCCCGCTTCTTTCATGACAAGGTGAAGGGTAGGACCTGGACCTGATCCAAAGTCAAGTCCTCTGGCGTGTGGAGGTAGATAGGTTTGCAGCGGAATCAAAAGACGGTTCAAAAATGTGACATAACCTTCGTTTTCCAATGAATTTTGATGATGGTCATATTTCGCTTTTTCAGCTTCATGAGAGACAAAATATCGGGAAGGGACAAATACCAGATCACATTTCGGACAGTGGTAATAGAAGCGGTTTTCCCCTTTTGCAAAAAGGGAAGTCTCCCCGTTACTGCAAAGAGGACAGTGAAAGTATCTTTTTTCCATACCGCTATGATAATAGAAAAAAGTTAA
>QNZT01000092.1 GCA_003978455.1 Sulfurospirillum sp. | reverse complement strand
TGACGGATATCTTTGATCACGGTTTCATTGTTGTCATCGGTGATGGAGCGGTAGTGGTCTGTCGCTATCTGTTCGGTCGCTTTGGGTGCACTGTCACCGCAGGCGGTAAAAAAGAGTATGGTAATAGAGAGTAAAAAGTAGTACATAGATAGTTTCCCCTTGGATATTTGGAAAAATTATACCATAAAAAGATCAGGAAAGGCAGTGTTTGAAGGTGGAGGAGATGATCTCCTCCATGATTTTTGTCAGGGGTTTTATTTGAGTCTGTATGTCAGACCGGTAAAAAATTTGCTGTCCCAATCAGGTGTTTCGACACTCTGACCGTTGGTACCGTCTGTTTTGCTCAGAGAAAGTGTGACTTTGAAGATCAACTCATTTGGCAGGTAGTAGTTAAATCCTGTTGAGAGTGTGTTTGTCATAACGTTGTCACCCTTGTCGTATGCATCGTAGTTAAGCAACCAACTGTTGTCCCAGTCGATTTTATCTGAAAGTTCATATGTATAGGTCATGGCATTTCTGAACTGAAAGTCGATTGCTGAGCTGCTGTCAAGTACCTGTGACCACTGTGCACGCTCTGTGAATTGTGCATTGTATCCGTATGGTTTTCCGTACTCGAACTCCAGATCGGCTGTGGTATCTTCGCTTTTCCCATCGTAGTTGGAGAGTACCTGACCCAGACCGGCTCGTACTTTCCATCCGTGGAAACGTCCTCCGATTTTTTCGTAAGAGAATATCTCATTGATACGTACGATACCGAAAGCTCCGAGAGACTCTTTGTGCAGAACACCGGATTGTTTCAGGATTTTCTCCATATCTTCATACCAGTATTTTTTATACTCTCTGGCTCCGTATTTGCTGCGGTACTCATCTTCGAGATCGATCACTTTTGCCAGTTCGATCATCGCACTGTCGGATGGTGTACCTGAGATGATTTTGTATTTTGTCAGGTCTTCGACAACTCTGAGTGCTTTTGCCAGAGCCGTAGCGTCGTACATACGCCCATAACCCATACCGGCGCCGATTTTGACATACGGATCATCTGCGCTATCGGATGTGACCTGTTTGCGATATCCAAGATCACCGCTACCGTAGTAGAACCATGTATCGTCGTTGTAGAGATATTTGTCAAAACGGGTAGTGGCGGATGCATTGTACTGTTTAAGTGTCTCGTCGCTGTCTTTTGGACCTCTGGACCAGTCACCGCTGACGATACCGTTGGCTTGCCATGAAAACGGTGCACTGTTGTGGATCACACGACCGGTCGCATCGATGTGTGAACTGAAACTGGTTTGATCCTGATTGCCGCCCTCTACGGTAAGTGCACCGTTGAGGTAAGCGTCTTGATAAGTTCCTTCGATGATTTTATAATCTTCGATCTTGAGTGCGCTTGCAGATGTTGCAAGCAGTGTTGTTACTATTGCGGATAGTACGATTTTTTTGTTCATTTTTTCTCCTCATATTTTGTAAATGATTTCAAGTGTAAATACACCATCAAAAATTTTTACGGACAGATCCTATCAAAAATTTGATAAATCTTTTGTGCTATATTTTTTGAAAAATAGTCTATATGATAGTAG
Organism: Sulfurospirillum sp.; assembly: GCA_003978455.1. Classification (GTDB taxonomy): domain Bacteria; phylum Campylobacterota; class Campylobacteria; order Campylobacterales; family QNZT01; genus QNZT01. The sequence goes on along the minus strand of QNZT01000092.1, from coordinate 17,519 downwards.
GATTAACAAACAAGTTCTGCTACTTAGATAGCACAAGGTAAACAAAGATATTAATATATTTTTAAGACAACTAATAGGTAACTGTGATGTCGGCATCTTCAAGTTTTTCGATGGTCAGTTCCGTCAAGTCACGTAAGGTGAAAAGTTCGCCTTTGAGTGTGACGCTTTGCCCATTTTGCCGGGCGATCTCGGTGATGACGGTACTGATGGTATTTACCAGGGTGCTTGCAAGATGTTTGGGTTTGGGGTTTCTGAGATATTCGGAGACGATATCGATCGTCACGGTATTGTTTTCGATGGTATAGTCGAAGAGATCTTCTTCGCATACCTCAAAATACTCCTCTGCCAGCAGCAGGGATTCTGTCTCGAAACTTTTTTCATGAAGTGTGCCGGAAAGAGAGGCAATCGCATCGAAAAGCGTCAGGAGGGATCGGGAGTTGACGGTACCGCTGTTTTTGTGCCATTTGTCATAAAGTGTTTTGCGTGCTGATGCATCCAGAGGCAGGTCTAAAGTAAGGATATCTTTAAGCGGAAGATGACTGAAAAGGAGACTGATGGCGCTGAGCAGCGGTTGTTCTTGACCATCTTCATCTAGTAAAATTTTTAAAGGTGCAAGTTTACAGTCTGCAAAAGAGGCGTCTTCTTTTTCCAGTATGACTTCGATACTGCCACCTTCTGTCCGGGGTGCTTCGTACGGGGTGACTGATTTTGGTGTGCCGTAGATGATCTGGTAGACTTTTCTTTGTGCGAGGTGTTGCGGTTTGTCTGTATGCAGATGCAATAGATAGTGAAATACCTCTCCATAAGTTTCATAAAGGTTCTGTTCGCTGCGTATCGTCTCTCCCTTTCTGTTCTGTGCAACCAGGCTGACCAACGGGAATGAAATCTCCTCATAAAGCTTTTGGTAGCAGGAGGAGAGAGGCAGCGCCACGGCGATACGGTGATTGAGCAGATTGATATGACGTGAGAGCAGATGTGCTTTGTAACGCTCTTTTTCCAGACGGTGCAGATTGCGTTTTTTGGCAAGTACAAAAGGGTGTTCTTCTGACTTGAGCAGCTCCTTCTCTTTGGCTGAGAGCAAAATCTGCTTTTCGACATTTAGTACGTTTTTGAAGATGATCGGTAACGGTTTTGTCGGTTCGTTGATGATGGCGCGAAGAGATTTCACACTATTTGGTTTTGTCGCATTGCATAGGATATGGAATCCGTGTGGTGTTTGCAGCGCGATGATTTGTCCTCTGTTGAGGTATCTGGCAGCTTTTTTGATATGATCATATTCAGTTTCGGTATCGATAAAGTTTTTAGGGGTAAAGCGCTTTTGCCGCTTGTTGTACTCTCGTTTGCTGTAGCTTTGGATATTGATAAGTCTGGTCAAAGTTTTGAAAAGTTCCGGTTCGAGTTTTTGAAATGCTTGTTCTGCTCCCTCTACTTCCAGTATAAGACTGTTTTTGATTGTTCTGATTTGTGCCGACAGGGAGAGTGACTGAAAAAGAGGATGCAGTTGTGTAGTGAGATCACTCTTTTGGTAGGGCTTTCCTTTCACAGTATACTGGTACACGGGCATGGCTACATCCTTCTTTATGAACTATTAGTCAGTGTTCTGACGTATATTATATCGACTTTTTCCGACAAGAGCAAAAGTTACATATATTTTACAAATAAATGCTTAATGTTAAAAAGAACTTATTTCGTTTTGGATTGTGCTTTGGTGTTTTTCTTCTTTTTGGGGCTCTTTTTGATCATCCACTTTTTAAAGGGTTGCAGTGAACTGATAAAATCGGCGACATCATGAAACTCTTTATCGGTCAGGGGCAGGGTGGGCATGGCATTGGCGCTGTATCCGAACGCTTTGTAGTGTGCGTAGGGATCTTTGGCATATGCGGCGATCTCCTCCTTGTGCCGGGTATATGCGACGAGGTTGAAGTCGGGTCCGAGTGCTCTGCCTCCGTTGATAGTGTGACAAATGGAGCAGTTGTTTTTATAGACCGCTTTTCCCGCTTTCGCATCGGCATATAGATGAATGCTCAAGAGTGTCAATAGTGCAAAAATTATAACTTTCATAACCATCCTTAATTTTAATCGGCGTACTATAGCATAAATAGGACAAAAAGTGTCTTGATTAAAGTCAAGAGTTTTGAAAAGCGTTTATTCCAAACTATTTGTGTTATAATATTTACATGAATACACAGAAGATAAAAACAATACTGATAACCAATGATGACGGATTTGAGAGTCCCGGGCTGCATGCTCTGGCAGAAGCTTTGCGACCACTGGGGAGGGTGATCGTCACTGCGCCTACCAATGAGAAGTCTGCCTGTTCACACAGTATGACACTCTCGCGCCCCCTGCGTTTTATCGAGATAGATGACGACTTTTACAAGCTCGATGACGGAACTCCGACCGACTGTGTGTTTCTGGCGCTCAATGCCCACTTTAAAGAGGGGGAGAAGCCGGATCTCATCGTCAGCGGGATCAACCGCGGTTCCAATATGGGTGAAGATATCACCTACAGCGGTACGGTAGGCGGTGCGATGGAGGGTGTGCTTCAGGGAGTACCTTCGATCGCGATATCGCAGGTGTGTCATGACAAGTGTCAGAATATCTTTGATTTCGGGTACGATCTGGCGGCGGAAGTGGCGCATGATCTGGCGAAAAAGGTGCTGGAGGGAACCTATCCGCTGGGAGAGCGAAAACTGCTCAATGTCAATATCCCTCCGATACACAAAGATGCGTGCAAAGGCTATAAAGTGACCAATGCCGGAATCCGTGTCTATGCCAACAGTGCGCATCTGCACCGCAACCCCAGAGGAGAGGAGTACTGGTGGATCGGACTGCCTGCCTTTGAGTGGGAGAAGCGCGGTGAGAGGTATATGAGTGATCTGGAGGCGGTTCATGAAGGGTATGTCTCTATCACGCCGATCCATCTGGATATGACCTCCTATGATGATATCGCTGCGCTGGAGCAGTGGATTTGAGATACAGCCGTGTGCGCTCCCTGCTGGGGGATGATCTGCAGAAGCTTCATGAAGCGAAAGTCCTGCTGCTGGGTGTCGGCGGTGTCGGCGGGTTTTGTCTGGACTGTCTTGTGCGCAGCGGTGTCAAGGATGTGACGATTGTCGATTGTGATACTTTTGAGCCCAGCAACCAAAACCGGCAGATCGGCAGTGAAAACACGGGTGCGGTGAAAGTGTACCACTTGCAAACGCTCTATCCGGGGGTCAAAGCGCTTCATGAAAGGATCACGCCCGAATGGGTGGCGTCTTTCGACTTTTCTGTCTACGATCTGGTACTCGATGCCATCGACGATATGCGTGCTAAAGTGGCGCTGGCGAAGCGGGTTTCTGAAAAACTCATCAGTGCCGCCGGTGGAGCAAAAAAGCTTGACCCCACGAAAATAGAGCTGACATCTGTCTGGAAAACCCACGGTGACCCGCTGGCGAAAAAGTTTCGTTACGAACTCAAAAAGAGCGGTTTTCGGGGTGATTTTCCGGTTGTTTTCTCCCCGGAAGAGCCGATGTGTAAAGATCTGGGCTCTTTTGTCGGGGTGACGGGCGCGTTTGGGCTGACGCTCTGCTCGGCAGCGGTGAGACGGCTATGCGACTGATAGTTCTGTTTCTCTCTTTGTGTACACTGCTTTTCGCAAAGCTGATACCGATCGACATACAACCGGCTGACTACAACACTTCCCGTTATCCGAAAGTAGAGATTCTTGACAGTAAGATCGTCAGTTTCGGACGTATCGGCGGAGAGAAGTTTTTCGGTATCTCCGCGCTGGCGTACGATCCGGAGACGGGGATACTCTATATGCTCAGCGACCGCAGCCGTCTTTTCGGTTTTAAACTGCGTCTCAAAGGGGAGAAAATCGCCTCTCTCAAACCGCTGTTTGGCACCAGACTGCGCGACGCTTACGGGCATAAATACTTCGTCAAAAAGAGTGATTCCGAGGGGATGACACTCGTGAAAGCCGACGGTCGGAAACTGCTGCTGATCTCTTTTGAACGCTATCCCCGTGTTACGGCATTTGGTTTGAGCGGCAATGCCCGAAAAGCGCCTGTGCGCAAAACGCTCAGCGATATCAGGGCGTCTCTGCGTCTGACACATCTCCCAAAAGTACTACAAAACCCGCGCCACTACAAAAAGAGGAACGATATGCTCGAATCGGTCACCTATACCCAAAAGTACGGGATGATCACGACACCGGAAAAACCGCTGCGCAAGCGCAAACATGATCTGCACGGCATCTACAATCAGGAGGGAAAGATTTGTGATATTCGCAACAACGGAACGTATGCCATCACGGAACTTGAAACACTTCCCGACGGAAATCTGCTGGCACTGGAGCGAGACTTTCGTCTCAAGCCCGCGCTCAATATCCTGGTCAGACTGCGAAAAATAGAACTTGATAAAAAGTACCATGGTATCTGTAAAACCAAAACACTTTTTGAAGCCACTTCTGAGGAAGGATGGGCACTGGATAACTTTGAAGGTGTCACCCATCTTCATGATGATCTCTATCTGATGGTCAGCGACGATAACGACAACTTTTTTCAAAAGACACTGCTGGTACTTTTTAGATTATCAAATTAATGTGCAGGGCTCGCGCGCAGATGAACCGCGCTTATCACCGCACCAACAAATAATCCGAATTTTTGATGCAGTAATTTTGTTCATAATCAAGGCAGATTTTTAAAGGACTCGCCTTAGCGAATTCGAAAAAATCTAACGCAGAGTATGGACAAAAGTACTGCACCCTTCGGGGAGAACGGGAAGAAGCGATCCGCACACCAAAAAATATTTGAATTAACCAGTTAGTCCTGCATATTTTTTGACGCACATCTCACTCCTTCCCGTTCTCTCAAAATTTCGGATTATTTGTTGGTGCGGTGATAAATTTTCTTGCTAAACAGACTCTTTACACAACTCCTGTATAATGATAACAAATATGATATTTTCTGCATATTCGCAAAGAGGAGTTACCGATGGCGAAAAAAAGCATGACATTTACAGACAATACAACAGGAAAAAGTTACGAGTATCCAGTACTTGACGGGACACGCGGTCCTTCGGTTGTGGATATCCGGACATTTTACAAAGATACCGGGATGTTTACGTATGATCCGGGATTTACCTCGACGGCGAGCTGTGAGTCGAAGATCACCTTTATCGACGGCGGCAAAGGGGAGCTTCGTTACAGAGGTATCCCGATCGAAGAGCTGGCGAAAAACAACACCTATCTGGAAGTCTGCTATCTGCTTTTGAACGGCAGACTGCCCGACCGTCAGGAGGCAGAAGCGTTCGATCTGGAGATACGGCACCGTTCATTTGTACATGAAGGGCTGAAAAACCTGATAGAGAGCTTCCCTTCCGCTGCCCATCCTATGGCGATTCTCTCCTCTTCTGTTTCGGCACTGGCATCGTTTTACTATGAGCACCTCGATATCAACAACGAAGCAGAGTATCAGGAGATGGCGCGGCGGATCATCGCCAAGATTCCGACACTGGCAGCATTTGCGTATCGTCATTCGCTGGGGATACCTTTTATCTACCCCGACATCAGCCGAAGTTTTACCGAAAATTTCCTCTACATGATGCGTGCCTATCCGCACGAACGTATGAAGATCACACCCGAAGGAGAGCAGCAGGTTTCACAGGTTGAGATTGATGCTCTCGATACGATTTTTACACTCCATGCAGATCATGAACAAAACGCTTCGACGACGACGGTGCGGGGTGTGGCATCGACCGGGGCACATCCGTATGTGGCTATCTCTGCGGGTATCTCCGCGCTCTGGGGCAGGGCACACGGGGGTGCCAACGAGTCGGTCATCGCCCAGCTGGAGATGATCGGTGACGTGAAAAAAGTTCCCGAGTATATCGCCAGAGCGAAAGATAAAAATGATCCTTTTCGGCTGATGGGATTTGGACACCGTGTCTATAAAAACTTCGATCCCCGTGCAAAGGTGCTGAAAAAGTTGCAGGATCAACTCAAAGAAGAGCTCCATCTGGATGCCAAACTGCTGGAAATCGCTCATGAAATCGAACAGATCGCACTTCATGACGACTACTTTGTCAGCAGAAATCTCTACCCGAACATCGACTTTTACTCGGGGGTGATTCTCTATGCGCTGAAAATCCCGCGTCCGATGTTTACACCGATTTTCGTGATCGGGCGGACGGTCGGCTGGGTCGCGCAGTGGATCGAGTTCAAAAAAGATCCTGCATCAAAGATCGCAAGACCCAGACAACTTTACACCGGCGCGTGAAAAAGTTGAAAATTTAAGCACGGCTTATCTGCACGTGAGCCCTGCGCTGAGCAGAACTCAGCGTTAACTTATAGGATAGAGCGTTTTATGTATCATCTTCAAAAACATCGACTGCGCCAGTGACATATCGTACGTCAACTCTTTGGGTACCCAGACAAGTAGGGCGTAGCGGACGATTTTGCGGTTGATGTCCACGATCGTGATTTGTGCTTTTTTATCGTCTGATTTGATATAGGGTAGATCGCTTTTCTCCAGTGCGTCAAGTATCCGTGCTTCGATCTCTTCATGAGGGATCCGTTTCCCGGCGCTGAAGCGGATATGCAGTCTGCGGCTGACTCCCTCCAGTGTATGGTTGATAAATGTTCCACTGAGAAAACGGGAGTTTGGAATGGTCGTGCGAGTGTTGTCGCTGGAGCGGATGGTGACCGAACGAAAGTCCATATCGTCCACATCACCGACTGTGTGCGGATCGAGTTCAATATGGTCGCCGATGCGGATGGAGCGGTCTATCTTCAGTAAAATACCGATGGCATAGTTGGAGATAAAACTCTGCAGACCGAACGCCAGCCAGAGTAAAATAGCGCCTATCACCACAAAGATGGTGTGCATATCCAGACCGATGGTCTTGAGTGCGATGAAAAAGGTTGTCAGGATGATGAGATAGTAACCGCTGTTGGCAACCAGTCTTGCCGTGGAGAGGCTTTTGATGCGGTTGGTTCTGCGGAAGCTGTCGACAAAGTTTTTATAGATTTTGGCGATGAAAAATCCGATAAACAGGATAAATGAAAATATCAGAACAGTACGTATCGAAAATGCTTTCTCTTCATAGACGAAGAGGGTTTTGTTGATGTATTTGTCGATGCTGTCGAGCAGATTTTGCAAGCCGACTTGTGTGGAAGCGATGGCGACGGATGTGATCTCTGAGCGGGTGTCGGCGAGCTTCATGATCAGATCTGCGGCGGTGCGGAACTTCTCCCTCTTTTTGGGTGAGAGTTTTCGGATATCTTCATCGAGGGATTCCATCGTTTTGAGATAGTCCGATTCTCTGTTTTTCTGGAGATATTTCAGCGCAAGCAACATATGTGTCTGCACACGTTTGATGAGTGCTGCATCGGTCTCCTGCCTGATCTTTTGGGATTTTTTGCTGATGTTTCGGTCTTTTGTTCCTCTTTGGAGGACTTTGCTGTCTTGGTCGATGGTCAGCAGCAGATCTTTTTTCGCAAGTGTATCGATCTTCTGTTCTGTTTTACGGATGATATTTTTTGCATCAGATGTCGTTGTAAAGCTGACTCTGGGCAGCGCTTTATGAAACTTCGCGAACTCTTTGTCGAAAAGCGCTTTGTAGAGGGCGAGTGACTTGTCCAGTTTCTCTTTGGAGATTTTGTAAAATGCATACTGCATCTGATCGCTGAGCAGGTTGCTGTCCGCTTTGGGCGAATCGACCGTTTTTTCGATCGTCGTTTTCAGATCGAAAAGCTTCTCCTGAAACTCTTTGGATTTTGCCTGGAGATGGTCTATCTCTGTCTGAAGATCACACAGTGTATAGAGTGCACTGAGGTACGTCTTCTGCGAGATCGTCTTTGGGGAAAAAGTGAGAGACGGAAACGGTTTGATCTCTGTTTGCAGAGTTTGCAGGCTTTTCAGTTTCTGTAGTGTGGAGCGTTCCAGTTCGATGATCTTTGGATTTTTCAGTTTTTGGTTGATGGTACTGTTGATCTCTTTTTCGATCTGATCATAGTAGTTCAGTATATTGTCACCCTCAAAAAAGGCTTTGTCGATGGTCGCTGCGGAGAGTGAAGCGAAGAGAAGGGTAAGAAATAAGATGATTTTGTGTCTATACATAGCTTCATGCTAACACACTACTGTAAATAATAACTAAATATCTTTTTTAATTTATAGAAGAAAAAGTGTATGGTTATGGAAAGAGGGTAGATGCCGAAGCAGATCCCCTCTCTGTGTTGATGCGGACTATTTTTTGATACAGTCGCCAAGCGGTCCGGGAACACAATCCGGAAAGCTTTCACAACCTACACATACAGGTTGGTTGATCTTTTTGATAGAACAACCGCTAACTGCGAGTACCGCAGCGACCATAGCAAAACTTACGAGTAATCTTTTCATCGTTTCTCCTTTTAAGATTTTAAAGATAAATATAATTTACCATAAAAGTTAGAACAAGGCAACTTAAGGATAAAAAGTAATAAAAAATATACCTTTTTGTTACCCGAAGAAACTTTTATGGCAAATATATGAAGATCAGAAAGAGTTGGATATCGAAAAACATCCTCTCCCCACGATCACCTTTTGTGCTGTAGTTGTCCTGATTAGATCGGTTATTTTGGGGAAAAGTTAAATATTTAGCGCAGAAAAGTCTCTAAGAAGCTGGAAGCTTCTAAAGTATATTTTTTTTGCATAAACCCTGTAAAATCTTATAATTTTATATTTTTTGTTATATACTCTAAACTTTTTAATTTTAAGATAAAAGGATAGGTGGTTATGTACAGAGAGTTTCGTTATTTACTCAGACAGAGGAAGGAGATTTCTGTTCGATATGATGTGGAAACTGCTTCTGTCTGGTGTTATTTCAATCCTAGTGTAAGACCTTGCTTTAGTTATGAGATGCTCACAGAGATACATTCATTGCAGATGGAGATTGTTGCGTATTTTAAAAAATATGACATGAAACCGAAGATACCGATCAATTTTTTTGTATTGGCATCACAAACGAAAGGTATTTTCAATTATGGCGGAGATTTGAGTCTGTTTGAAGAGATGATCAAAAAACAGGATCGAGATACCCTTCTTAAGTATGGTCGGCTTGCAACGGAACTGGTCTATTGGAACAGTGTGGGACTGGAGATACCTCTGATGACGTTAGCTGTTGTTGAGGGAACTGCATTGGGAGGAGGTTTTGAGGCTGCACTTTCGAGTGGTGTTATTATTGCGGAAAAGAATAGTAAAATGGGATTTCCGGAAATACGTTTCAACCTTTTCCCAGGTATGGGTGCATACAGTCTTTTGGCGCGTTCACTGGGTGTCAGACGGGCAGAGGAGTTGATCCTCAGCGGTAAAGTCTATAATGCCGAGGAGTTGTGTGATATAGGGCTATTGAGTCTCTTGGCTCCTGAGGGGAAGGCAAGGGAAAAAGCAGTACAGTTCATGAAAAAGCAGAACAGACTACGTAACGGGTATCAGGCTGTAGCAGCAGCAAGAAATCGATATCAGCAGCTTGATCGGGAAGAGTTTATGCAGATCAATGAGATTTGGGTTGATGCTGCTTTGAAACTTCAAGAAAAAGATTTAAAGGTGATGCGCAAGTTGATCGAAGCGCAAAATTTAAAAAATGGTCATATCTTACACAAAACACGAACCATGCAGGATCGGCGTATAGTGTTGCCGGGTGAATTTTCTGATCAGGAGTATTTCGCACGACAGGATCGACGAAGAGTTCAGGAGAGACGTATACTTAAAGCTAGTTGACAAATTTGCCGATATGGGAACAACATATCCCAATACATGAAAGTTGTTACCATGTCGGCTAAACAAAACTTGATTTATAAAATGATTCAGGCAAGCAGAATCGATGCTGCACTCTCCCAGGCGATTGCAAGAATCGTTTTTTCTGCTGTTTTGTTTCTGATTGTTACAGCTCTCAACGGTTATCCGTCTAGTCAGCATGAAATCGCACCGGAGATCATAGTTTCTTTGCATCTGATATATGCCTTTTATGCTCTCTATCTTGCATACAGGCATCCCAAAGATGCACACCATCGTAAAATCACAAATATATTTTTTGATCTGGGAGCGCTCTCCGGTGTTCTGGCTGTTGCCGATACCAGGATGATTTTTCTCTATCCGGTCTTTTTGTGGGTGATCGTCGGCAATGGTATGCGTTATGGCATGAGATATCTCTATATTGCTCTGGGTGTTGGTACCACTCTGTTGGCAACTGCTCTCTTTACAAATGCTTCATGGATGGCACATAGAGAGTTGGCTGTTTCGCTGACGGCAGGTGTGGTGATTTTGGGTGTTTTTTACGGTATCTTGATCAACAAAATATACAAACTCAATAACGAACTCGAAAATAAAGTAGTTGAGCGAACCGCTCAGCTAGAGTTTCAACTCTATCATGATGACTTGACGAAACTGAAAAACAGGTATGCACTCAAATCTTCCTGTGCTAAAGATTCGTTCATAGCGCTTTTTTTGATTGATATTGACAATTTTAAAGACTATAACGAACTTTACGGTATGGATACGGGAAATGCCATCTTACGTAAAATAGCACGTGTTTTGGGTGAACTGGCGGAAGAGACAGGCTGTGAGGTGTACCGTATCTACGGTGACGGATTTGCTGTAAAATTTTCTTCTGACTTGAAACCGGATTCAGAAACCTTAAATCTACATATCAACGCTATCTTGTCGAAACTTATATCCTTTTATGTAGATATCGAAAATCATGAAGAGAAACTGCATATCAGCTTTACAGTCGTGGCGGTTTATGAAACAGAGAAGATACTTGAAAAAGCCGATATGGCACTGCGGTATGCACGTAAAAAAGGGTTAAAATATATCGTTTACGATGCAAAATTCGATACCAAAGAGGAGATCGAGAAAAATCTTTTGTGGAAAGGTCGCATCAAAAATGCTATCGAAAATGACAATATCATTCCCGTGTTTCAGGCGATTGTGGACAGAGATAAAAATGTGATCAAATATGAGTCGCTTATACGTTTGAGATATCAAGACAAACTGATCTCACCATTCTTTTTTCTGGATATTGCCATCAAGACACGTCAATATGAGCAATTGACAATGATCATGATCAATAAATGTTTCACTTTTATGCAAAAGAGTGACAGAGATTTCTCGATCAATCTCTCATTTTCAGATATCCACAACAGTACAACGGTCAAATATCTGATATCTAAAATCAAAAAGCACAATGTCGGTTCCCGGCTGATTATCGAGATACTGGAAACGGAAGATGCCGAGAGCTTCCAGAAAGTACGTGACTTTGTCGATGAGATGCGAGCGATGGGTGTGCGTATCGCTATCGATGATTTTGGATCAGGGTACTCAAACTTTGAGCATCTGTTCGCGATAAAGCCCGATTATCTGAAAATAGACGGATCTTTGATAAAAAATATAGACAGAGATGAGGATGCCCGCAAACTGGTCGAATCCATGATATTTCTGGCCGAAAAGATGGGTATCAAAACGATTGCGGAGTTTGTCCACTCCAAAGAGGTTTATGACATATGCAGACACATCGGGATCGATGAATTTCAAGGATACTATTTTGCTGAACCGATGGAAGAGGCAAAGATTATTTCGTCGGAGTCTGTTGCTGAGGTGGCTTAGTGATATGGTGGCAGGTTTGGAAGTGACTTGTTCAGAGGTTTGTTTGAAGGTGGAAGTATCGGAAGCGGAAGGTTTTGCCTCCGCTTCCGGTAAAGTTGTGACTATTTACAGCCGCATGCAGGTTTAGCGACGCAAGTCGGGTAACTTGGTGCAGTACAACCACACTTATGGCTGCATCCGCTGATCGCGAGTACGGCAACTGCCAGAACTGATGCCAATGCTAAATTTTTCATGAAACCTCCTTGTAGATTTGAGAGCGTCTGTGCTCCCTGTATGTTAAGATCGGTTATTTGTCCTAAATTGTCCAGTTAAAGGCAACTAATTTGCCTGATACAGTGATGTGTGATGATCTTGGTAACATTTTTTTGGATTTGGGTGGAAAAGTACCGGGACAGTAAAAGTATCCCGGTAAAGTTGTGACTATTTACAGCCACATGCAGGTTTAGCGACGCAAGTCGGATAGCTTGGTGCAGCGCAGCCACTCTTTGTGCTACATCCGCTTACTGCCAGAACAGCTACTGCCAAAATGGAAGCCAATGCCAGATTTCTCATATCTTTCTCCTTTCATATATAAGATGCTCTCAGTTTAACCTAAAAGGAGAAAAAACGCAAGAAAACGTATGTAAATATTTACCTAAGTTGCCTTGTTGTCACAATAAGTAATAAATTATTTACCTTGACCGCATTTTCCTGTTGCGCACTTGCCCGGTTCGCACTTCATCGCCGGTGTCGCTTTTTTTGCGTTGCCGCATTTGCCGGTGGCACATTTTCCTACCTGACATTTCATCGCAGGCGCTTTCTTGGCATCACCGCATTTACCACCGTTGCATTTCATAGTGCTTTTGACTGCTCTGTCTGTTTTGACCTCTTTCGCCTGATCGTTGCACCCCTGCAGTGAGAGCGCTGCAAATGCCAAAAATGAACCGACAAAAAGTGCTTTCCCGAGGTTACGTAAAGTGTTTTGTTTCATGAATATATCTCCCTGTTCTTTGATATGGCGTATCATACCCACATTGTATTTAGAGAATGTGTAGAGATTTTACACGCAAGCTACACGAATAGATGCTATAATCCACACTATCATATCCTGAAGGATCATCATGAACAGAAGGCTATTTTTGGGTTTGGGGGTTGTCGTTTCGTCGGCATCGGCATTTTTCGGTTTTTTCGGAAGCAAACCGGAGGATAGATGGCGGCTGCTGCAAAGTATGCAAAACCATCTCTTCCCCAAAAGTGACCGTTTCCCCGATGCCGAAACAGTCGCTTCGACACGGTTTTTGAAGATGGTCAGCCGTGACGACTCCTTTGAGAAGGATGATTTGCACTTTATCTTTGAGGGTGTGGAAGCACTGCGTAAAAGGGGCTGGAAAACGACGCTGAGCGACCGGGAAAAGGAGCAGTTCATGAAAGCGTTTTCTCAAACGGCATTTGGCGAAAACTGGATATCTCTGGTGCTGAACTATACCTTTGAAGCGCTGCTGGGCGATCCGATCTACGGCGGCAATGTACATGAAAAAGGGTGGAAAAGTCTGCATCACCATCCCGGAAAACCGCGGCCGAAAGTGCCGTTTGGGAGGCTTTCATGAAGTATGACGTCTGTATCATCGGCAGCGGTGCGGGCGCGGGACCGGTGGCATACGAACTGAGCAGAGCAGGGAAAAAGGTTGTCGTGCTGGAAAAAGGGAGTTTTTACAAAGAGGAGAACTTCTCCAAAGATGAGATCGCCTTTTGTCGCCGCTCCATCGTCACACCCAAACTCAAAGATGAGTACCATCTCATCGAAGATAAAGTGGACGGTAAGTGGCAGGCGACCCCGACCTGGAAATCTGGTTGGGATTTCTGGAACGGCAACATCGTCGGCGGCTCCTCCAACTTCATGAGCGGATTATTTCACCGTCTGCATCCGGATGATTTTCGCCTCAAAAGCAGGTTTGGAGAGATCGACGGGGCAAATATCACAGACTGGCCGATCTCTTACGAAGAGATGGAACCCTACTATGAAAAAGTGGAACGTGTAGTCGGTGTCAGCGGCAAAGTGGTACCACACAGATACCAGCAACCCCGTTCGACAAAAGATTTTCCCTATCCTGCGACAGAAGAACAGCCGGTCTCAAAACTGATCGACCAGACCTGTAAAGCGATGCAGATCGATGTCATCAAAACCCCGCGGGCGATCATGAGCGTACCCAAAGAGGATCGCTCCGCCTGCTACTACTCCAACTATTGCGGCAGTTACGGTTGCAGCAGCGGTGCCAAAGGGAGTGCCAGAGCCGCACTGTTGCAACCTGCACTCAAAACAGGCAATCTGACCATCAAAACCGGGCACCACGTCAAGCAGCTGGAAGTCGATGCAAAAGGGCGCGTCAGAGCCGCGAAATGTGTTCATGAAGGCAAAGAGACAGAGATAGAAGCCGATCTGTTTGTCGTCGCGGCACAAGCGATAGAAACCAGCCGACTGCTCCTGAACTCCCGCTCGAAACAGTTTCCCGACGGACTGGCAAACAACAGCGGACAGGTGGGCAAAAATATGCTCTTCTCCGCCGGCGGAGTCGTCAGCGGCGACCTGGATGAAAAAGTACTCTCCCCAAAAGCGCTCTTTGCCGAAGGACTCTTTGTCAACCGCACCATCAAAGCGTGGTACTTCCTCGATGAGAAAACCAAAGGGGGCATCAGCGAAGCGCTGTGGGAGCACGCCAACCCCATCCTCAGAGCCAACCGCAGCAAATGGTCGGACGGCGGGATACTCTGGGGTGAAAAACTTCAGGACAAACTGCTGGAACGCTTTACGAAAAAACGCAACCTCCAGTTTGAGATCTTCAACGACTGGCTCCCCAACGACGACTGCTTTGTCACCGTCGATGAAAAGTACCGCGACAAATACGGCATGCCTGTGGCGAAACTGCGCATAGGCTCCCATCCCCAAAACGAAAAGATCGGCAATATCCTCGCCCAAAAAACGGTCAAAGTACTCGAAAAGATCGGTGCGACCAACATACAAATCTCCATCGGACCCTATCCCCCGCAAAACCTTCAGGCAGGCGGATGCCGCTTCGGAAACGACCCCAAAACCTCCGTACTGGATAAAAACTGCCGCGCACATGAAGTCCCCAACCTCTACATCACCGACGGCTCCTTCATGCCCACAGGCGGCAGCGTACCCTACACCTGGACGATCTACGCCAATGCCTTTCGGGTGGCGGATGTGATATTGACTGTCTAATGCAAAAGAGGAGATCGTGCTTGTCAGAGAGGAGTATCTTACAAAATCCAAAAATATTACGCTGAGGCTTAGCCTGAAGGATTTAAAAGGCATCAAAGAGAAGTCAAAAGAGCTTGGGATACCGTACCAAACTATCATCAGCACGCTGATACATCAGTATGTAGATGGTAAAGTAAAACTATAAGATATAATCCAACTTTCAGATAAACACACAGCCATACAAATGCGTAATGCGATATTGATTTATGAAGATATATTTGGTGTGTGCAGATGTCTGGAATCTATAAAAATATATGACAACACCATACTCTCACTCTATACATCCTATACATCTGAAAAAGAGCAACTGACACTTATCAATACACAAGAATCATTTCTAGGCAGAGACGATGCGTATTTTAACTATTATGCAAAATTTATCGATTTGAAGAGTAGAAAGATTTTCTCATACAAAGAGCTACCGCAAAGAGTCCATTTTTTTGAAGATGAAGATGATAAGGGGGTGTTGGTATAGGGTATAAAACGCCCTCCTGGTCATTTGTCTGAGCTTTTAACGATACAGTTCAGTTTGAGATTGCGTTAAGCTATATTTAAGCATTGTGGTATATATTTATTTAAAGGTATATACCACACAAGGAGTCAACATAGCTATGACCGCAAAAGTATTGAAAAATGGAAGAAGTCAGGCTATCAGATTACCGAAAGAGTGCAGGGTGGATAGCGCGAAGAGGTCTATATCGAAAAGATCGGTCAGTCTCTCATCATCGTACCGAAAAACAAAAGCAAATGGGACATCATGAGAAATGCTCTTGAAGCTCTGGAAGGTTTTGATTTTGACAGAAACTAGCCTGAAGCACAGTGGCATAATCAGTTAAATTATATTTCATTCTGAAATAAAATTTAACCTTCTAATAAAAACTTGTTATCATGAACATAACTTATAGCAAGTATAGCCATATAAAAGTATTGCTTTTTTGCCATGTATTGAGGTATAGAGGTATAATTGATGTGTGAAACAATCGAGGATACTGGAGGAAAGGAAGAAAAATCTATGAAAAAGAAAATAACATACAGCGATGAACCGATTCGGGCAAAAGTGATCAAAGATTTTTTGCCGGAACCGGAAGATCTTGTGATGAAAGATGAAAAAGTGAAGGTTACTATTGCACTTTCCAAAAAGAGTATCGAGTTTTTTAAAACTGAAGCAAAAAGATTTGATACCAATTATCAGAAGATGATCCGTAATCTTCTTGATATCTATGTAGCTGAGTATGAAGCGGGGAAGAGGGTTTCATGAAGTTGTCTGAATTGTACGATATCCTCAACGATCTCAGTCCTTTCGAGCTTCAGGAGAGCTGGGACAACAGCGGGTTGATTTTGGGTGATCTGGAGCAGGAGGTGGGGCAGGTCTGTCTGAGTCTGGATATCGAGGCGGAGATGTTCGATCATCTGGAGGAGGGGAGTGTGCTGGTGGTGCATCATCCGCTGATCTTCAAGGGCATGAAGCAGATCGATTTTGCGAAGTATCCTGCGGGTATCATCCGCAGGGCGATCAAAAAGGATATCAGCATCATCGCGATGCATACCAACTATGACCAGACGCATCTGAATCGCTATGTACTCGAAGAGGTGCTGGGGTATGAACTCGATGAAGCGGATGGGTATCTTGCCTATTTTCATGTGGGAAAACCGTTTGAAGCGTTTGTGCATGAAGTGGCGGGGAAGCTTGGGCTGGATTCTGTGCGTGTGGTGGAGGGGTGCGGTTTTGTAGAGAGGGCGGCACTTTGTACGGGGTCAGGGGCGAGTCTGCTGCCGGAGCTTCGTGCGGCGTGTCTGCTGACGGGGGATATCAAGTATCATGAAGCGCTGGCGGCGAAAGAGGAGCGAAAGAGTCTGATCGACATAGGGCACTTTGAAAGCGAGCGCTATTTCGCGGCTTCCCTGCACAAAGAGTTGCAAAATAAAGGTATAAATGGTATAATCGCGAATTCCAAGAATCCATTTCGCTACATCAAAGGATAAGCAGATTATGAATCCATATATTAAACAGCTTGTGACACTGTCGGAGATCGATAAAAAGATCGATGCGTATGAGCCGAAGATCGCACAGATCAGAGCGGGTCTGGATGCGAAGCTTCAGCAGCAGCACGGTCTTCATGAAAAGATCGCACAGTATGAAGAAGAGTTGACAGAGATCGAGCAAAAACGCAAAAAAAACGAACTCCATCTTGCCGAGTTAAATGAAAAACTGAAGTCTTTTGACCAGAAGAGCGCTGCGATCAAGAGTGAAAAAGAGCTCAAGGCGCTTCAGCTGGAAGAGGAGATTGCCAAAGAGCAGGTAGCATTTGCCAATGAGGAGATCGAGCGTCTCGAGAAGGTGGCGGAGCAGAAGCGGGAGATGGTCGAAGAGGCGAAAGCGAAGATCGAGCAGATGCAGGAGGAGCTGGCGGAGCTTCAGAAGAGCACGGACGAAGAGGTCGCAAAGATCGAGGCGGAGCGTCTGAAAGTGTTTGAAGAGAAGCAGAAGCTGCTCTCCGAGATGAATCAGAATATCATCGTGTACTACGAAAAGATCAGAAGATGGGCGAAAAATACCGCGGTGGTTCCTGTACGCAAACAGGCGTGCTACGGCTGCTATATGCGTATCAACGACCACACCTATGCCAATGTTA
>QNZT01000178.1 GCA_003978455.1 Sulfurospirillum sp. | reverse complement strand
ACTCGACTCTATCGCCGACGATCCTTTTCCCGACAAAGAGGTTGTCATCATCAACGACGGCTCCACAGACAACACAGACAGTGTCATCCGGGAGTGGATCGGCAAAAACGGCGACCGGGTGCAGATCACCTATAAAAGCCAGCCGAACCAGGGACTGACCAAAACACTCAATACCCTCCTCTCACTCGCTTCGGGAGAGTACCTCGTCACACTCGCCAGTGATGATTTTCTCCTTCCCGGCGGTCTGGAAAAGCGCCTTGGCTATCTCAGAAACCATCCTGAAAAGTATGCCGTGTTCGCCGACTGCATCGTCGTCGATCAGCAGGGAAACCAGACACACGACAGCGGGCTCTTCTCCCTGCGTCACGCCGACAAAGCGAAACTCCTGACCGATGAAGGGATCAAGGAGGAGTTTATCTCCAACTTCGCCGTTCCCGGCCCCGTGCTGATGGTCAAACGTGACTTCTACACCAGGTTCGGCAACTACAACGAAGAGATGTATATGGAGGATTACGACCTCTACCTCAAGTTCGCCGCGCAAAATCTCATCGGCTTTCTGGATGAAAAAGTGAGCGCGTACCGCCTTCATGAAAGCAATATGAGCGCCGGTTCAAGCAGTAACTTTATCAAACTGCTCGAAGACAGCCGAAAAACACTCAAACTGCACTGGAACGATTTTCAGGGCTATCACAGATGGCTGCTGGCAAAAGAGATCGCAAAGTTTACGATCCGTATCCAGCTCCAGCGCATCAAAAACTATTCAGCGCAGCGACAATCCGCGTAACCTCCTCTTGTGTGAGTCTTTCATGAAGGGGAATACTCAACACCTCTTCATGAATCTGCTCCGTCAGCGGCAGTGAAAGCTTCGCATACTCCCGGTATGCACGCTGCTTATGCGGCGGGATCGGATAGTGGATCATCGTCCCTATCTCCTGCTCCGCCAGATAGCGCTGCAACACTTCCCGCTCCCGGCAACGTACGACAAATAGGTGCCAGACATGACGGTTGTCAGGCATCACTTCCGGCAAGATGATCCGGGGATTGTCCACTTCGTCAAGATACCTCCGTGCGATCTCATGACGTCTGGCATTGGCAGCATCGAGATAGGGGAGCTTTACCGAAAGCACTGCCGCCTGGAGCTCATCGAGACGACTGTTGACACCTTTGTACAGGTTGTGATACTTCTTTTCACTGCCATAGTTTCGTAGGGTGCAGATCGTTTCAGAGAGCAGGTCGTCATCGGTTGTCACCGCCCCGCCATCCCCCAGTGCACCCAGGTTTTTCCCCGGATAGAAACTAAAACCCGCGGCATCTCCCAGAGCACCGACCCTTTTGCCGTGGTGCATCGCGCCGTGTGCCTGCGCACCATCTTCGATCACCTTCAAACCGTGCTTTGCCGCGATCGCATTGATACGCCGCATATCGGCACTCTGCCCGTAAAGATGCACGGCGAGGATCGCTTTTGTTTTGGGTGTGATCTTCAGTTCGATCTGATCGGGATCGATATTGTAACTCTCCAAACTCGGTTCTGTAAAAACCGGTACCAGTCCATTTTCACTCACTGCCAGAATCGAAGCGATATAGGTATTTGCAGGGACGATCACCTCATCCCCCTCTTTCATCACGCCCATCTCTTTGTAACCGCGGAAAATCAGATGCAGGGCATCCAGACCGCTGGCGACACCGATGGCGTGTTTGACACCGCAATACTCCGCAAACTGTGACTCAAATGCCCCGACCTCTTTGCCCAAAATGTACCAGCCGCTTTCGATGACGCGATTTGCCGCCTCTTTCATCTCCTCCATATAGGGTGCATTGATCGACGCAAGATCGAGAAAAGCGATCATGAGATCCTCCACAAATACCTGTCATTGACCACGACACGGGCACCAAAACGCTCCTTCTGATCGATCAACCCCCGGTTCAGCACACGCCCGTTCTCTTCGTTGGAGGTACCGAAATCGAAAAAACGCTTCCCGCTCTCTTTTCTTTCATGAATCAAATGGTCAATCAAGAAATCTAACGCCCCGATCTTCCTGCCTTCGTTGGAGTTGGCCACATATTGCAGATGGGTCAGTTCAGGATTTTCAAATGTAATACCCCCGGCAAGCAATCTGCCATCTTTATGCACTAGATAGAGCCGGATATTATCGGGGAAAAGGTTGTTCAGATGTGTGATCTCCTCCAGAGAATGTACCGGTTTGGCATCATGCTGCTGTTTGAGTATCTCTTCCAAAAGCTCCCAGAAGCGCCCAAACTCCCTGCTCTCTTCGATCTCGAAACCCTCTTTTTTCGCCTTTTTCAGGCTCCATTTGCGCCCGTTGGAGTATTTGACGGTTTTCTGCAGGTCGATCACCGCACCAGCTTCACGCTGGATCAGCGTCGCATCCTGCATGAAGAGCGCATAGCGATCCTCTTCCGCCGGTTTCAGATGGTGTATATATGGAATCGTTTTATAGACAACGGCACTGATCCCCACTTCATGAAGGTACCCTTTCACCGCCTCGAAAATCTCCATCATCGTCTCCATCTTCATGTTGTCATTGACCACAAATCCACCATATGTCAGCCCCTGATGTGTCCAGAGTTTGTCATCTACTCTGTTGGCAGGCAAAAGCGCGATCAACTTCTCTTTCTCATCGTAAATCAGCAGGGAAAAGTCCTCAAAACGCTCCCCGTGATAGGCAAGATAGTCCCGGTGAAAAAAGAAGTGGTAGTTTTTGGCATTACGCAGAAAATCGTTCCAGGTGTGGGTCAGCTCCGGTGTATAGCGTACGATCTTCATGAAACGACACCTGCCAGAGTTAAAAATTCGTCATAGTTACGAATATACTCATCCGGATCATAAGAAGAGTCGGAAAAGACCATCAAAACCGCATCTTTGGAGAAGTGTTCCATCTCACCCCAGATCAGAGCCTCCTGCACCACCCCTTTGTCCGGACTGTCCAGCACTATCCGCTCAGACTCCCTGCCGTCACTCAGGATGATCTCACAGCTGCCGTGCACACATACCAACACCTGTCTCGATCTTCTGTGCGCATGAGAACCACGCTTCTCGTTGTAATCAACCCCATAAATAAAAAAGACACGCCTGATCTCAAACGGAATATCCTTCTGCCCCTCAAGCGCCACAAGATAGCCGCAACTGCACTCTTCATCGTCATGGACAGCAAAACTTAACTTCTCTGCATACACCTGCTCTACCCTTGATATTTGTCAATATTTTATGCATTATCGTCATAAATGTATAAAATTTTAATTGATTTGTGATATTAGCCTGAAAATGTTATTAGATTCTATTCTTTTTAAAGTATGATAGAAAGAAAAAGGAGTTCTTCATGAAATATATCGCTATCGTAGGAGCAACACTGATGCTGCTGGGCGGGTGCGCCTCCAAAACGGACAAACCTTCCGGAGTCGCTTACGATTTCTGGCTGGCGGAAAAAGCACAGGAGCCGGCAAAAGCGGCAAAACTCACCCTCAAGGAGGATACAGATGCCGCCAAACTGCACGATAAAATCAAAATCGCCGACATCAAATTTGACAATCCGGATATCACAGGCGACGAAGCTTCTGTTCCGACGACACTGATACTCAAAGATTTTTCACCGATCAGCCACGATCAAGCCGCTGTTTCATTTGAGACGAAGATGCAAAAGAGTGAGAAAGGGTGGCGTGTCAATATGCCGGAAACCAAAAAAGCTTTCTATCTGGCAATAGGAAAAAGTTACGCACAAACACTTGGAAAAGATTTTACCAACACAGTACAAAAGGCGCTCGGAGACGGTAAACAGATACAATCCATCTTCAAACAGCTGATACAGGGGATCCAGAAAGCAGTCGAGTCGGAAAGTAAAACAGATTAATTAATTGTGAAACAAAATTTTGTTATAATATTTTTTAATCAAAAAAGTAAAGGAAATTTATGAAAAAACTACTGCTTACCCTCACACTCTTCTCTGCAAGCCTGCTGTTCGCTTCACACGGCGGAGCGTCAGCAAACCAGTGTGACCTCAAATACAACCACTGCATGGGAGACTGCTCCGTCAAATACGGCAGTGACAGCAAATGCGTACAACGCTGTGCCTATAACTACAACAACTGCAAAGCAGGTCTGAAAACAGAAGATCTTGTACCACAAAAAGCAGCTGAAGAAGCAGCTCCAAAATCCGAAGCAAAAGCGGAGCACGAACACCACTAAATAAGATATAGGGGGCTGAAGGATTTTCAGCCTCATCTTTTACTTCCCTTTCAAAATACGCTATAATTATTCATCAAAAATACTTATATAAAAAGATCTCATGAAACGACTCTGCCTGCTGCTTCTTTTCTCTGCCCTGACACTCTTCTCAAGAGAGATCAAACCTGCATTTGTGATGCACACCAGAGGACTGGTAAGCGACTTCGTCATCGACGGACTGAAGCTATACGTCGCCAATGACGAAGGCTCCGTCGAAATCTTTGACCTACGCGTACGTAAAAAAACCGGAGAGATTTTCATACCGCCGATCCAAAACGACCCGGGTGTCTGGATCAGTCCGAAGATTCTCAGCGTGGACAGACACAACGGCAAAACACTCATCGTCTCGACAGCACCACAAGGATACCGTCGGGTCTGGCTTCATGAAAGCGGCAAACTGACTCCGGTTATCACAACCCAAAAGAGACTGGCTATCAAAGAAGCGCGCTTTATCGACGACAAAAACTTCATCTTCGGCACACTCGGACACGATATGATCCGCTACACCCTCGACGACGACTACAGTCTCTACCGACAGCATCTCGAAGAGAGTGCCTTTTCCGACATGGTGCTGAGCGAAGATAAAAAACTCCTCGCCTCCGCAAGCGAAAGCGGACGTGTCACGCTGATGGATCTCAAAACAGGCAAAATCCTCGACAAATCCAGAGAGAAAAACCTCGACAATATCTACAAAATCGCCATGCAAAACGGCACTATCATCACCGCAGGGCAGGATCGACGTGTCGCAGTCTATCCCAAACAGGGAACGCCCTATACCATCAAAAGCGACTTTCTCGTCTATAGCGTCGGACTCAGCCCCAGCGGCAAACTGGGCATCTACTCCGCCAACGAAAACAACGACCTGCAACTCTTCGACATCCGTACAGGAGCCAAACTCCACCTCCTCAAAGGACACAAAGCCGTCCCTACAACCATCAAGTTTTTCAACGAAGATGGACTATTCTCCGCCGGCGACGAAAACACGATCTACTACTGGTACCTCAAAGAGTACAACACCACACATCCAGCCAAGAACTGAAGTCTCCTCTTCTCCTGCGTTTTAGTAGCTGATCGTCGGATGAAATGCTTTGGCGCTGACACGGACGGTGTCTCCGGGGTTGAGTCTCCGGGCATCGTTTCGGGAGATAACGACTTCTACCAGTTGCTGTCCTATGGCGACGATTGCCACGTAAAGCAGGTCGGCTTTTTTGATCTCAAGAACTTCGCCTTCAAATGAGAACTTCTGGCTGCCGCTTGTTTGGAGCAGTATCTCCGAGGGGGTGCCCTCTTTGACGATTTTGCCCTCTTCCACCACTACCACACGCTCTGCGAGGCGGTAGATTTCGCTGGGGTCGTGGCTGACCATGATCGTCGTGGTCTGAAACTCTTTGTGCAGCTGGGAGATCTCCTGCTGGAGTTTCGCACGCATAGCGGGATCAAGGGCGGAGAGGGGTTCGTCCATCAGGAGGATTTTGGGGCGGTTCATCATGGCGCGGCAGAGGGAGACGCGCTGTTTCTGTCCTCCGCTGAGTGATGCCGGCAGGCGGTTTTTGAGTTCATGAAGTTCCGTTATCTGCAGCAGGTGTTCTGCAAGCTGCTTGTCTTTGCGGACAAAAAGGAGGTTCTCTTCGACACTCATATTTTCAAAGAGCGCATACTCCTGAAAGACAAATCCTATACGCCGTTTCTGCGGCGGCAGGGAGAAGGTACCCTCCAGCCAGCGCTCCTGCCCCACACGTATCTCACCCTCCGCCTGCTCCAGTCCCGCCAGTATGCGCAGTAGCGTCGTCTTTCCGCTGCCGCTCTCTCCGGCAACTGCCAGAAAAGTGCCCTCTTCGATCTCCAGGTCGATATGCATCGGCATCGCACCTGTGGCACCCAGCAGTGTTTTTCGTACATCGATACGGATCATCTACACCCCTGCCGAAAGCTTGTTGCCCTGTTTCTGGTTGAAGATATAGACTGCCAGCAGTACCAGAAAGCTGATCAAAACCATGATGGCACTGTAGATGTGCGCAGTGGTATAGTCCATCACTTCCACATACTCATAGATCGCTACACTCGCCACTTTGGTTTCGCCGGGGATACTGCCGCCTACCATCAGTACGACACCGAACTCTCCGACCGTATGGGCGAAGGTGACGATCAGTGCGGTCATCAGCGATGGTTTGATGTTGGGGACAGCGACCCGCAGGATCGTCTCGAACTTGCTTTTACCGCTGACATATGCCGCCTCCAGCATCCGCTTGTTCAACCCCTCAAATCCGCTCTGCAGCGGCTGAAGCATAAAGGGAAACGAGTAGAGGCAACTCGCCACAACCAGTCCGGGAAAGGAGAATACCAGTTTCAGATCGAAATAACGCTCGAAAAAAGCCCCTAACGGTGAGTTTTGCGAAAGCGCCCAGAGGATGTAAAAACCAAGCACGGACGGCGGCAAGACGATAGGCAGCGCACCCAGTGCTTCCAGAAACGGTTTGGCTCTGGATCTGGTCTGCGAGAGAAACCACGCCAGGGGCATCGCGATCACGAACAAGATAGCGGTTGTTGTCAATGCCAGTTTAAAAGAGAGTATAAACGGCTCCATATCGATACTTTTCAAGATCTCAACCATCGCATATCTCCGTTACCGAAATCTCTCCCGCAGGGATGACAGCCACCACGTCGTCGCCTTCATGAAGTGTCGGAGTCAGGCTATTGTCTGCGACAGTGACCGATTCAAACCTGCTCTCGCCCACTGAAAGCAGCACACTCGTCAGCAGGCTCCCCTTTTCGATCTTCTGCACTTTTACATGAAGCTGGTTGACAAAGGTACTCTCCTCTGCACGCATACCCAGCAGTCCGATCGTCCATGGTTTGACGCCGAGTACCACCCTCTGTCCTTCATGAAGCTTTTGTTGCATATCAAGACTCAGCATCTGCAACGATTGTCCGTAAAAGTCAAACGTCACGATCGTCAGCATCTCATGCGATGTGACACCAGTCACAGTGGCGTACAACTTACTCACGGCAGAATGTAACCATATTTTTGAAATATATCTGCCGCCTTTTTACTAAAAATAAAAGCGTAAAAAGCGGCAACTTCAGGGTTTTTCTCTCCCCTTTTCAAGATCACGATCCCCTGGCTAATAGGCTTGTAGAGCGAGGGATCGACACTTTTCCAGTGCTCCCCCTCTTTAAAACGGCGCATCTTCGGTGCAAAAAGCGCTGACTTTGCCACCAGCCCTATATCCGCTGCCGTCACAGCATAGGTAACTGTCTGGGAGACAGATTCGCCGTAGATACATTTGCTTTTGACGCGCGCATACAATCCGCTTTTTTGCAACGCTTCCACAGCCGCTTTGCCGTAGGGCGCTGTTTTGGGATTGGCGACAGCGATACGTTTTATCGAAGGCTTTTTCAGCAAAGAGAGACCGGCAGAGAGATCGTGTTTGCCCGAACCAAGCAGTGCCAGAGTACCCTGCGCATATACCAGCGGTCGCGTCACCGCCGCCCCGCTCTCATAGAGTCTCTGCGGATACTTCATGTCCGCAGACATAAAGAGTGCAAAAGGGGCACCGTTTTGGATCTGGGCGGTAAGCTTACCGCTGCTTCCCGTCAGCACCTGCACCTGCGTGTCGGGATAGAGGGTATGAAATGTTTTTATCAGATCCTGCATCGCGTAACTGACATTGGCGGCAACGGCGATTTTAATCTCACCGGCTGTCAGCGCCGAAAACGTCAATATCATTGCCAGGACTATTTTTATACTCATAAGACTCCCTGATAATCATATTTTCTGCTGCTAATTGTAGCACATTAAATAAAAAATTGTGAAGGTCAATATCTCTCTCAAATGTGTTACAAAACGGTCAGTAAGTTCAAGGAATCTATCTGCATACAAGTGGTGTCCCCGACAGGATTCGAACCTGAGACCTTCGGATTAGGAATCCGATGCTCTATCCAGCTGAGCTACGAGGACACTAAAGAAAACTCGGAAGCGGAGAGTTCAGTCTCGCAAAGATTGAAGAGCGGGCAAAGCCCGTCTCTTCGAAGTAGCAGGAGACGGCTAATTAGCCGTTTCTCTTTTTGATAATCTCTTCTGCGACATTTTTAGGAACTTCCGCGTAGTGGTCAAATTCCATCGCGTATGTTGCACGTCCCTGTGTTGCAGATCTGAGGTCGGTTGAGTAACCAAACATCTCTGAAAGCGGTACAAAAGCATTGACGATCTTGTTTCCTGCTCTCTCATCCATACCTTCAACCTGTCCACGTCTTCTGTTGAGGTCACCGATAACATCACCCATGAACTCTTCAGGTACTTCGACTTCGACTTTCATCATCGGCTCAAGGATCACTGCGTTTGCTTTTCTCGCACCCTCTTTGAAGCCCATAGAAGCGGCCAGTTTAAACGCCATCTCTGAGGAGTCGACATCGTGGTATGAACCGTCGTACAGTGTAACTTTGACATCTTCGACAGGATATCCTGCAAGAACACCGCCCTGCATCGCTTCCTGAATACCTTTATCAACCGCCGGAATATACTCTCTCGGTACTGTACCACCTTTGATCGCATCGACAAACTCATACCCTTCACCAGGCTCTAACGGCTCTAGTTTCAGATAGACATGACCGTACTGACCGCGACCACCGGACTGTTTCGCATATTTGTACTCTTGCTCCACGGTGTCTCTGATTGTCTCACGGTATGCAACCTGTGGCTGACCGATCTCTGCTTCGACTTTAAACTCTCTCATCATACGATCGACAAGAATCTCGAGGTGCAGTTCACCCATACCGGAGATGATTGTCTGACCGCTCTCTTCGTCTGTCTCGACACGGAAAGATGGATCTTCCTGCGCAAGTTTTTGAAGTGCGATACCCATTTTCTCCTGATCGGCTTTGGTTTTCGGTTCAACCGCGACGGAGATGACTGGCTCTGGGAAGTCCATTCGCTCAAGTACAACTTTGTCAGAAGGATCACAGAGTGTATCACCGGTAGTGGTATTTTTCAGACCGACAACCGCACCGATTTCACCGGCATAGATCTCTTTGATCTCTTCACGTTTGATCGCGTGCATCTTCATGATACGACCGATTCTCTCTTTTTTGTCCTTGGTTGTATTGTGTACATAAGAACCGGCTTCAAGAGAGCCTCTGTAAACACGGATAAACGTCAGCTGACCGACAAAAGGGTCTGTCATGATTTTAAACGCCAGTGAAGCAAATGGACCGTCATCGGAAGACTCTACAAGGATCTCTTTTTCGGGATCATCCATCAGCGTTCCCTTGATAGGAGGAACTTCAGTAGGTGCAGGCAAGTAATCGACAACAGCGTCAAGCAGTGTCTGCACACCTTTGTTTTTAAACGCAGTACCGCAAGTCATAGGAACGATCTCCATGTTGATCGTCGCTTTTTTGATACCGCTCATGATCTCTTCGTTGCTAAGTTCTTCACCTTCGAGATACTTCTCCATCAACTCTTCGTTGATTTCCGCTTCAGAGATCTTTTCAATCATCTTGTTGCGGTACTCTTCAGCTTTTTCCTGATATTCAGGACGGATATCCTGCTCATGATAAGCAGATCCCATAGCAGCATCAGCATCCCAGACAATCTCTTTCATCTTTACAAGGTCGATAACGCCCTCGAAGTTATCCTCCGCACCTATTGGCAACTGAATCGGAACAGGATTACCTTTAAGTCTGTCTTCGATCTGTCTTTCGACTTCATAGAAATCTGCACCGGTTCTGTCCATCTTATTTACAAAGACAATAGAAGGTACGCCGTATCTGTTTCTCTGTCTCCAGACTGTCTCAGACTGCGGCTGAACACCACCGACTGCACAGAAAACGGAAACCGCACCATCGAGTACACGCATAGAACGCTCAACTTCGATCGTAAAGTCGACGTGGCCCGGAGTATCGATGATGTTGATCTGCTTGCCTCTCCATTCACAGGTTGTCGCAGCGGAAGTGATGGTGATACCCCTCTCCTGCTCCTGTTCCATCCAGTCCATCGTAGCGGCACCGTCGTGTACCTCACCGATTTTGTGTTCTACACCTGTATAAAAGAGGATTCTTTCCGTAGTGGTTGTTTTACCTGCATCAATATGCGCGGCAATACCGATGTTTCTGACATCTTCAAGTTTATGGGATCTTGGCATTTTAATTTCCTTCTCTTACCATCTATAGTGAGCAAACGCTTTGTTCGCTTCAGCCATTTTGTAGGTATCTTCTTTCTTCTTGTATGATGCGCCTCTCTCGTTTGCAGCATCGATCAACTCATTTGCCAGTCTGTCTTTCATGTTTCTTTCAGATCTTTTTCTAGTAAATCCGATGATCCATCTGAGTGCAAGAGACTGCTGTCTGACAGGTCTTACCTCTACCGGTACCTGATATGTAGCACCACCGATTCTTCGGCTTTTCACTTCCATGACCGGTTTGATATTTTCAACAGCTTTGTAAAATACGTCGATACCTTTTTCATCTTCGACTTTTTTGTCGATGATATCGATCGCATCGTAGAATATTTTTGCAGCAACGCTCTTTTTACCGTCAAGCATCAGACCGTTGATAAACTTGGATACCAATTTGGAGTTGTAAATCGGATCCGGTGTAATTTCTCTAACTGGAGCTCTTCTTCTTCTCATATATACTCTTCCTTCAATTTTTTGCAAATTTACTCAAACTCTGTCCCCGAAGGTTTTTACGACAAAGCCTGGCCAATTTTAACAATAATAATTTTTTTGTTTTGTTGATTAAATGTTTCTATAGATACCAGCATCGAACACTTTGTGTCAATGAAGTATCAGCCCAAAACCTACTTAGGTCTCTTCGTACCGTATTTACTTCTTGAAACTTTTCTGTTTGCAACACCTGCGGTATCGAGTGCACCACGAACGATGTGATACTTCACACCCGGTAAATCTTTTACCCTACCGCCACGTACAAGGACGATCGAGTGTTCCTGAAGGTTGTGACCTTCACCACCGATATAACTGATCACTTCAAATCCGCTTGTCAACCTGACTTTAGCAACTTTTCTCAGCGCTGAGTTAGGTTTTTTCGGAGTTGTAGTGTAAACTCTCGTACAAACACCTCGTCTTTGAGGACATTTGACAAGTGCCGGTGATTTGGATTTTTTAATCACCTTTTTTCTCTCTTTACGAATCAACTGATTGATAGTTGGCACATGTTTTCCTTTTTAAGATTTCTTTATCGACATCACGGTCTATAAAGGTGCGCAATAATACAAAAAAAATGTTTATGAAAAGCTTAATTTAAGGGGATTTGTAAACAATGGAGGGGAAGATACATCCCCGGCATCTGTTTTACCGGGAATATATCATTTATCATACTTCGTTAAATTTCAGTTTGACCTTCTGATCTTTGTACATACCCGTACCGACCGGGATCATACGACCGAGGATGACATTCTCTTTCAGATCTTCAAGATAATCTGTTTTACCTGCGATCGCCGCTTCGGTCAGAACTTTAGTCGTTTCCTGGAACGATGCCGCAGAGATGATAGAGTCCGCATTGATCGCGGCACGTGTGACACCAAGTAGCGTCGGTTCCGCTATCGCCGGTTCACCGCCTATCTTGATGATACGTTCATTCTCTTCTCTCAGTTTTCTGCGGCTGATCAGATCTCCGGTGATAAAGTGCGTATCACCGCTGTCAACGATTTTTACCTGTCTGAGCATCTGGGAAACGATTATTTCGATATGCTTATCGCTGATCGCAACACCCTGGCTTCGGTAGACCTGCTGAATCTCACTGATGAGATAGTAGTGCAGCGCTTTTTCTCCCATGATTCTGAGGATATCATGGCTGGAGATCTGTCCATCTGTCAGCTTTTCACCCACCTGTACATATTCACCGGCATGCACCAGGATCTGTCTGTTTTTATCTACCAGATACTCTTTGATAGAACCGTCGTCCGCATCGATGATGATTCTCTCTTTGGCACGAAGCGGTTTGCCGAAGCGGATCGTACCCGCAACTTCTGCGATCACCGCAGGACTTTTCGGTCGTCTAGCCTCAAACAGTTCACTGACTCTTGGAAGACCACCGGTGATATCCTTCGATTTCGCCGCTGCTTTCGGAACTTTCGCCAGTTCATCTGCCTGTTTTACCTCTGCACCGTTATCCACGAGAATCGATGTTTTCGGTTCAAGTGTATATTTTTTCAATTCACCGCTTTTGGTCGCAAGAACGATCGCAGGCTTGTATCCTGACGGGATATACTCGTTGATTACGAGTCTTGTCTGCCCCAGCTCATCCATCTGTTCTGTTGCTGTATGACCCGGCTCAATATCTTCAAAAGTGACGACACCGTCCTCTTCAGCAATAATCGGTGTAGAGTACGGATCCCACTCTGCGATGATGATCTGTTCGTCACTCTCAGGTTTTGCGATGATATCTGATGCTGTCACAGTC
This sequence comes from Sulfurospirillum sp., assembly GCA_003978455.1. Lineage (GTDB taxonomy): Bacteria > Campylobacterota > Campylobacteria > Campylobacterales > QNZT01 > QNZT01. The sequence continues at coordinate 6,813 of QNZT01000178.1, read as the reverse complement.
GCATTGTCGTCAAACTCTACGATAGACTTTCTCGGAATATAATGCCTCACCGCTTCTCTGCCCTCTTCATCGGCAATAATGGCAAAAAGCCCTTTTTCATCGACTTTATGCCCTTTTTCAATATTTTCAAAACGCTGCAAATAATCACCTGTCAACTGGAAATATTTAATCACACCGTTTGATTTGGCAATGATTTTCTGCACCACAGGCGCACCGTTTTCAATACGCAGGATACTACCGTACTGAATACGGTTCGGTATATTCCATCCCTCTTTGATCACTTCGACGATACTCTCACCATCTTCGACTTCGACACCGCCTTCGTATGGAAGATAGAATTTTCCTTCCATTTTACCGCTAATACCGGCAAGTTCGTTCGGTTTTGCAACATCGTTTTTACGCAATACAAACTTCGCTGTCTCTTTTGCACCTGCCACACTGATCACCATCTCTTCATGTGCATAATCCACAGTCACTTTTCCGGCAAACGGCGCTTTGATCTTCGGCTCTACCAGCAGTACCGCCGCATTTCTTCTGTTCGCAACGATTTTCTCACCTTTGGAGTTGGTATATGTCTTGAGGTTGTAGAAACGGATAAAGCCCTCTTTTTTCGCGACAACCTGCTTGTCCTGCTGCTCGGTTGAAGCTGTACCACCGATGTGGAACGTTCTCAGTGTCAGCTGTGTACCCGGCTCACCGATAGACTGCGCGGAGATGATACCTACAGCCTCACCTTTTTTCACCAGTTTCGCTTTGCCGAGATTCAGACCGTAACACTTCGCACAGACACCTTTCGGAGATTTACAGGTGATCGGCGTTCTGATCACCGCAGATTTGATACCTGCCTCTTTGATACTCTGTGCAGCCTGTTCGTCGATCAGCGTCCCTTCGACAAAAAGGACTTCATTGGTAATAGGATCGATAATATTTTCAGCAAGCACACGTCCCAGAATCCTGTCTTCCAGAGACTCGACCAACTCGCCGTTGACATTGATCTCACTGATTTCGATACCTTCGTGCGTACAACAGTCATCTTCAGAAACTTTCACATTCTGGCTGACATCAACCAGTTTTCTGGTCAGATAACCCGCATTCGCCGTTTTCAGAGCTGTATCCGCAAGACCTTTTCTCGCACCGTGGGTTGAGATAAAGTATTCGAGTACGTTCAGACCTTCACGGAAGTTCGAGATGATCGGCGTTTCGATGATAGAACCGTCCGGTTTTGCCATCAGACCCCTCATACCTGCAAGCTGTCTGATCTGCGCCGCAGAACCCCTCGCACCGGAATCCGCCATCATATAGATAGAGTTAAATCCATCTTTATCGTTTTTCATGAGCTCCATCATACCGTTGGCAAGTTTGTTGTTGGTATTGGTCCAGATATCGATAATCTTGTTATAGCGCTCCTGCTCTGTCAATAGACCGGCAGAAAACTGCTGCTGGATTTCAAGTACTTTCTTTTTAGACTCCTGAATCAAACGCTCTTTGTCTTCCGGTACGATAATATCTGCGATAGAGATAGAGATACCTGCATCGGTTGAGTAACGGAAACCGAGGTTTTTCAAGTTATCCAAAATCTCAGCAGTATCAAAAGTGTCACCGATTTTGTAGATATTGTCTACCAGATTACCGATATCTTTCTTTTTCAACACACGGTTCCAGAGATCTTCAGATACATAGTCAGGCAAGATAGACTTGATGATCATACGACCGGCAGTAGTATAGATAAGTCTTCCGTCAAGTACTGTCTTGATCTTCGCCTGTGTTTCCAGGATACCAGCATCCAGTGCGATCATGATCTCATCGATCCCGGAGAAGAGCTTGTTGCTTCCTTTTGCATTCTCTTTTTCAAGAGAGAGGTAGTAGAGTCCCAGAACCATATCCTGTGTCGGAACCGCGATCGCCTTACCCGATGCAGGTAGCAAAATGTTATTGGAGGAGAGCATCAGTATCTTACACTCTGCAATCGCTTCACGTGACAATGGCACATGCACAGCCATCTGATCACCGTCGAAGTCGGCGTTAAATGCCGAACATACCAGCGGATGCAACTGAATCGCTTTACCGTCGATCAATACAGGGTGAAATGCCTGAATAGAGAGTTTGTGCAGTGTCGGTGCACGGTTAAGCATCACCGGGTAGTTATCGACCACTTCCTGCAAACACTCCCACACTTCATTGGTTTTAGACTCGATCATACGCTTTGCCTGCTTGATGGTCGTCGCATACCCTTTATCTTCCAGTTTTGCCAGCAGATGCGGCTTGAAGAGTTCGAGAGCCATCGTTTTGGGAAGACCGCACTGATCCATCCTCAGACCGGGACCGACAACGATAACAGAACGTCCGGAGAAGTCAACCCTTTTTCCCAGAAGATTCTGTCTGAAACGCCCCTGCTTACCTTTGATGATCTCGCTGAGGGATTTCAGGGGTCTTTTGTTCGCACCTTTGACCGCATTGGCACGACGACCGTTATCGAAAAGCGCATCGACAGATTCCTGAAGCATACGTTTTTCGTTTCGGATAATAATCTCCGGTGCATCCAGTTCAACCAATCTTTTCAGACGTGCATTTCTGTTGATCACCCTTCTGTAGAGATCATTGACATCGGAAACGGCGAACTTACCGCCATCCAGCGAAACCAGCGGACGCAGATCCGGTGGAAGAACTGGCAAAATTGTAATCATCATCCATTCTGGTCTGTTGCCGCTGTTTACGAATGATTCAACAACTTTAAGTCTTTTGACCAGCTGTTTCTTTTTCGCTTCGGATTTTGTCTCTTCCATCTCCTGCTTGAGTCGGTTTAGCGTTTCGATCAAGTCAAAATCTTCCAGAAGTTTCTGAATCGCTTCACCGCCCATCTCGGCGACAAAACCGCTTTCACCGCCAAAACGCTGCTCAAGTGACTGATACTGCTCTTCATTCAACACATCGTACTTCAACACTTTTTTGGTGTTTTCATGATCATAATAGGCTTCGCCAGGATTTTTTACGATATACGCTTCATAGTAGAGTACACGTTCGAGATCTTTCATCTTGATCCCCAGAAGTGTACCGATACGACTTGGCAGAGAGTTGACATACCAGATATGCGCAACCGGCGTTACCAGTTCAATATGTCCCATACGGGAACGTCGCACTTTAGATGTGGTGACTTCGACACCGCACTTTTCACACTTGATACCTTTGTATCTCATCTTTTTGTATTTACCGCACAAGCACTCATAGTCACGTACAGGTCCAAAAATCTTGGCACAGAAAAGTCCGTCACGCTCAGGCTTGAGCGTTCTGTAGTTAATTGTCTCCGGTTTTTTAACTTCGCCGTAACTCCATGATAAAATTCTTTCAGGACTCGCCAGTTTCAGTCTGAAAGCATCAAAGTCTCTCGGACGGTTCTCTTCATTAATCTCTATCGGAATCAGATTCTTCACCCTCTACTCCTTCTTCAAATATCTCTACATCCAGTGCGAGTGATTTCAGTTCATTGGTCAATACAAAAAATGTTTCCGGAATACCGGTTTTAGGTACATTTTCACCTCTGGTTATCGCTTTGTATGCCTGCATACGACCTTCTACATCATCGGACTTGATCGTCAGCATCTCTTTTAGTGTATGTGCCGCACCGTACGCCTCCAGTGCCCATACCTCCATCTCACCGAATCGCTGTCCACCGAACAGTGCTTTACCGCCGACCGGTTGCTGTGTTACCAAAGAGTATGGTCCGGTACTTCTTGCGTGTACTTTTTCATCAACAAGGTGATGCAGTTTGAGCATATACATAATACCTACATTGACACGCTCTTTCATCGGCTCACCGGTTCTACCGTCATACAACTGTGTTTTACCGTCACTTTCGATCTTTGCCAGTTCAAACAGTTTTTCAAACTCCTCTTCCGTTGTGCCTTCGAAGATAGGCGCTGCGAAACGCACCCCTTTTGCCCAGTCACGTGCATATTTAAGTAGCTCGTCATCACTAAGCTTGGACAAAAACGCTTTCCCGTCCATTAGTTTTGCCACATCGGCAATCGCTGCCATTTTTTCACGAAGCTCTTTGACCCACTCACCCTGTTTCTGCTCCAGTATCTCCTCAATCTGCTGACCCAGACGCCGTCCGGCGAGTCCAAGGTGTACTTCCAGAATTTGACCGATATTCATACGACTCGGTACACCCAGTGGGTTGAGTACGATATCTACTGTCTCACCGTTTTTCAGATAAGGCATATCCATCTCAGGCACAATATTGGAAACGATACCTTTGTTACCGTGACGTCCCGCCATCTTGTCACCTACTTTGAGTTTACGCTTTGTGGCGATATAGACTTTGACCAGTTTGGTCACGCCGCTTGGAAGGATATCATCCTTTTCCAGTATAGAGAGTTTCTCATCATGTTCGATTCTCAGACGCTTTTTCTCCTCACGGAAGTAGTTTTTCAAATCGTTGTATTTGTCCTGTGTCTCCTGATCGAAGCATTTTACCACACTGTTAAATGCAAAACGGTTGATATGCTCAAACTCTTCTTTAGGGATATTTCCGCCCTTCTCAAACGTTTTGCCGTTTACTTCACAAGTCTCTGCAAGCGGTGCTTTGGAAAGAAGAGAATTGATCTGCATCAACTCTTCCCTGTCTATCATGAGCAATCTATCATGATGATCGGTGTCAAGTATCTCTTTCTCCGCTTCAAACGCTTCGATAGAGCGGGGATCTTTGTCATACCCTTTTTTGGTGAAGATTTTGACATCAACAACGACACCCTCTGTCGACTGTGGGCAGTAGAGTGATTTATTGACGACATGTCCTGCTTTTTCACCGAAGATCGCACGAAGTAGTCTCTCTTCCGGTGTCGGTTTTACTTCACCTTTTGGAGATACTTTACCCACCAGAATCATACCCGGCTTGACATAAGTACCCACTTTGACAATACCGCTGTCGTCCAGATGAAAAAGATTCTCCTCTTTAACATTTGGTATATCTTTGGTGATCTCTTCGGAACCATCTTTCAATTCTCTCGCTTCAACCTCTTTTTCATAGATATGCAGAGATGTAAACGTATCGTCACGAATCAGACGCTCGTTGACCACGATCGCATCCTCGTAGTTGTAACCGTTCCACGGCATAAAGGCTACCAGAATATTTTTACCGATTGCAATCTCGCCTTCATCCATACTTGGACCATCAGCGATGACCTGACCGGTCTCAACTTTATCTCCTTTCTTCACAACAGGAACCTGCGTAAAAGAGGTGTTTTGGTTGGTACGCATATTTTTGTGCAGCCAGTAGTGGTCTATAAACGCACCGTTTTCATCTTCGCCTAAAACATAGATATTTTTAGAATCGACTTTTTCGATTGTTCCACCGCGTTTTGCCTTGATCGCTTCCCATGCATCACGGGCTACGGTACTCTCCATACCGGTTCCCACATACGGAGCCTGTGTCCAGATAAGCGGGACTGCCTGACGTTGCATATTCGATCCCATCAGTGCACGGTTCGCATCATCATGCTCCAGGAAAGGAATCAGTGAAGCGGCAACACCCATAACCATCGCAGAAGAGAGATCGATCAAATCAATCTTCTCTTTTTCGATCAATTTGATCTCACCGTTGATCCTCGCTTCGATAATCGGTTCGACGATATTGCCTTCATCATCTATTTTAGTAGATGCCGGAGCCAGTATCTTATCTTCCTCCTGTGTTGCAGTCAGGTAGACTACTTCATCCGTTACCTTGCCATCTTTCACTTTACGGTAAGGCGCTTCGACAAAACCGAGATCGTTTACTTTCGCATAGCTTGCAAGGGTATTGATCAAACCGATATTTTGACCTTCCGGCGTCTCAACCGGACAAATTCGACCGTAATGGGTAGGGTGTACATCCCTCACTTCAAAACCGGCTCTCTCTTTGACAAGACCGCCTTCGCCAAGTGCAGAGAGTCTTCTTTTGTGTGTCACTTCACTCAGAGGATTGGTCTGATCCATAAATTGTGAAAGCTGACCGCTAGTGAAGAACTCCAGAATCGTATTTGTGATCATCTTGGAGTTGACGAGATCATGCGGCATCAACTCCTCTGTATTCCCGCTCAGTGTAGAAAACTTGTCACGGATAGACTTTTGCATCTTTACCAGACCGGAATGGAGTTCACCCGAGAGGAGTTCACCGATTGCACGGATTCTTCTGTTACCGAGGTGATCCCTGTCATCAATATGCCCCTGGCCGTTTTTGACCTTGATCAAATAACTGACAGTGCTGATGATATCTTCCGTAGTCAAGACAGTAACATACGAAGGTACCTGCAATGAGAGTTTATGGTTCATTTTCATACGACCGACTCTGGTCAAATCGTAACGCTCAGGATTGAAAAAGAGATCTTTGATAAACTCTTTTGCAGCCTCTTTGGTGACAGGTTCTCCCGGTCGCATCACTTTATAGATACGGATCGCGGCAAGATCATTTTCATCTTCGATCTCCTCTGTCTGCTTCAGGAGTTTCATCATCTCATGATCCTGGACAAAAGAGTTGATGATAGAGTCATCCACACCAGGTGCCAGATCATTCGCGATCTCTATCTCATCGAGTCCCATTTCTACAATCTGTGCAAGTTTTGTTTCATCAAGCTGCGTCAGTGTCTCAAACAGTACTTCACCGCTTTCGTTGTCGATGATCGGTGCTGCAAGAAATCTGTTGATCAAAATCTCCACGGGATACTCAAGCCACTCGATCCCCTCCTCTTTCATACGTGCCGCTTTTTTCGCAGTCAATCGCTTTCCGGCAGAAACAAGCAGATTCCCGTCCTGATCACGCAGATCAAATTCTACTTCAAT
>QNZT01000022.1 GCA_003978455.1 Sulfurospirillum sp. | reverse complement strand
CTCCCAGTTTTGTTAAACATGCACTCAAACTATCTTTCCAGTAGGGTATGGAAATGCCAAATTCTTTTTTGATTTTGGCTTTGTTCAGCACACTGTAGTGCGGTCTTTTGGCGGGGGTCGGGTATTGCCATGTTTCGATCGGGTTGATACGGCACTCCAGCTTCGCCATCTTCATGATCTCTTTGGCAAAATCGTACCAGCTGATCGCTCCTTCGTTGGAGTAGTGATAGATCCGGGGGTTTGCATTGTCGATTTCGGACAATATCTCCAGAATCGTTTCGGCAAGGTCTGCGGCATAGGTCGGTGTACCGACCTGATCGTAGATGACGCCGAGTTCTTCGCGCTCTTTGCCAAGCTTCAGCATCGTTTTGACGAAGTTGTTGCCGAAACTGCTATAGACCCAGGAGGTGCGGATGATGATGCACTTTTCGGGGGCAATCTCCAAAATCGCTTTTTCGCCTTCAAGTTTGGTTTTGCCATAGACACCGGTCGGGTTGGTTTGGTCCTCTTCGGTATAGGGTTTATAGTTTTGACCGTCAAAGACATAATCTGTGGAGATGTGCACCAGTTTCAACCCTCTCTGTTTGGCGATCTTGGCCATATTTTTCACGGCGATATGGTTGATCAGGTCGGCATTTCGGATATCCTCTTCCGCTTTGTCCACAGCGGTATAGGCGGCACAGTTAATGATCGTATCGATACTATTGAGCGAGATAAATGTCTCCATCACCTCTTTGTCGCTAATATCCAGTACTTTGCGGTCTGCAAAGATAAATCCCTCTTGCGGTGCCAGTGCCATGATTTCACTTCCAAGTTGTCCGTTGGCACCGGTAACGAGTACTTTACCCATAGAGTTTCTCACTTAAATCAAATAGATCCGCCTCTTTCAACAGCGGCTGTTTCCTGTCTTTGTCGGAGAGCTGGAGGCGATCTTTGGGCAACTGCCAGTCGATTCCGATAGCGGGATCGTCAAAGGCGATACCCCTGTCACATTCGGGATTGTAGAAGTTATCGACTTTGTAGGCAAAAGTCGCTTCTTCACTGAGTACCGCAAAACCGTGTGCAAACCCCCTGGGAACGAAAAGCTGGCGTTTGTTCTCTCCGGTCAGTTCCACGGCAACATATCTGCCGAACGTCGGGCTTCCTTTTCGGATATCGACGGCTACATCGAGCACCTTTCCGGTGATGACACGCACCAGTTTGGTCTGTGCGGAAGGCGGTAGCTGGTAGTGCAGTCCGCGCAGTACACCCTGTTTCGATTTCGATTCGTTGTCCTGACAAAAATCGACCGCAAACCCCAGAAACGCTTCCAGTTTATCCTTGCGGTAGGTTTCGACAAAATAGCCTCTCTCATCTCCGTGTACCACCGGGTCACAGATGACGACATCGGGTATCTCTGTTCTGATAAATTTCATCGTTTGACTACTCCTTCTTTTGCCCGTCTGAGCAGGTATTGACCATAATTGTTCTTTTGGAGCGGTCGAGCGAGTTTTGCCATCGCGTCCGCATCGATATACCCCATCTCAAAGGCGATCTCTTCGATACAGGAGACTTTCAGACCCTGACGGTTTTCGATGGTCTGTATAAAGTTGGAGGCTTCCAGCAGACTCTCGTGGGTGCCGGTATCCAGCCAGGCAAAACCTCTTCCCATCAACTCTACATGAAGCTTGCCTCTCTCCAGAAAAACCTGATTCACATCGGTGATCTCAAGTTCTCCCCTGGGACTCGGTTTGATCTTTTTCGCCACTTCGATCACATCGTTGGTATAGAAATAAAGCCCGGTCACGGCATAGTTGCTTTTGGGGTTTTTCGGCTTCTCCTCTATGGAGATGACCTTGCCATCTGCATCAAACTCTGCTACGCCGTAACGCTCCGGATCGTTGACATAATAGCCGAAGATGACCGATTTGCGCTCCTCTTTCACGACACGGATACTTCGTTGCAGCATATCGGGCAGACCGTGTCCGTGGTAGATATTGTCCCCGAGGATCAGACAGACGTCATCGTCACCGATAAACTCCTCCCCGAGGATAAACGCCTGTGCCAGACCGTCCGGGCTGGGCTGTACTTTGTAGGAGAGTTTCAGTCCCAGATGGGCACCGTCGCCGAAAAGGTTTTCAAAAGCGGGAAGCGCTTCGGACGTGGAGATGATCAGAATCTCTGTGATCCCCGCCAGCATCAGCGTCGAAAGCGGATAGTAGATCATCGGTTTGTCATAAACCGGAATCAGCTGTTTGATCACCTGCTGCGTGATCGGATAGAGTCTTGTGCCGCTGCCGCCTGCGAGGATGATGCCTTTCATGAGATAACCTTTGGTAAAATTTATTTTATGTTATCAGCAATTTTCTTATACAGGGTTAAAATTTCTTCTTTATTCGCAATATAACTGTTCGTATTGGCGATCAAATGTGCGGAAGACTCCATGATATCTTCAACCACTTTCAACCCGTTCTGTTTCATCGTGGTACCTGTCTCGACGATATCGACGATCGCATCGGAGAGACCGACGATCGGTGCCAGTTCGATGGAGCCGTAGAGTTTGATCACTTTGACCGCCATCGCCCTGGAGGAGAAGTAGTTTCGGGTGATATTGACCATCTTCGTCGCCACAGTGATCTCCGGTTTGCTGTAGTCGAGTTCATCTTCATTTTTCATACCGATACAGACACGGCACTTTCCGATGCCGAGATCGAGCAGTTTGACCAGATCCATCTCTTTTTCGGTCAGGACATCCAGCCCTACCACACCCAGATCGGCCGCCTGATTGAGTACATAGGTCGGTACATCCTGGTTTCGCACCAGCAGAAAACGGAACCCGTCTTTCTCCAAAATCAGCTTCCTATCTTCAAAATCAAATGTCGTCTCAAACGTCTTTTCAAATATCGCCAGAGTCTCCTCCGCGATTCTCCCTTTCGGCAATGCTATGGTCAACATGAACGCCCTCTCTCCTTTATCACTTTTCGCATCCCTTTAAAAACAAGATTTCCGTCATACTCTGCATTGTGAAGATATTCACACAGGCGTACACCGTCTCCGCCGGTCACGTATATACGCTCCCCGCGCGCATGGTATGCGATCATCAGCAAGATCGACTTGAGTGTCGCATAGAGCAGTGCATCGCCGGTGTTTTGCGGTAAAGTACTCAGAGAGATCTCTTTTTTCGGATCCATGATCAGTTTTGACGATATATTAACAAAACTCTCTTTACAGGAGCGAATACCGGGCAAAATAAAACCGCCCTGATGCACGCCATGCTTCATGATATCTACCGTCACTGCACTTCCCGCATCGACCACCACACCGTCTTCGACGGTATAGCAGGCAGCCACCCTGTCGATTCCTATACCCGCATAGTGTGTCGGAAAGTCAAACAGCGGTGCCAGATCGGTGGCATGAGACATCAAATGAAGCGTCTCTTCCAGCCTTGGATTGACACTGATATAGCAGAAAGCTTCATGCGGAATATTTCGTGCGTGTGCCGCGACACGTCTGACCTCTTTGCCGTCGTAGATTTTGATGTTGGTATTGCCGATATCAAGCAGTAACATCGATCAGCCTCCACCCCCGCTCTTTCATGAGCGCTTTCGCTTTGGAACAGAGCGGCATATCGTACAGAAGCAGCTTCTTTTTATAGTTGTGGTCCTGCAAAAGTTTCAGTTTTTCAAAAAGCTGTTCGAGTTCATCGGCATTTTTGCGCAGGAAGCGGCTCTTTTGTACCAGATGAAAGATCGCCACGTAGTTGCTGTGCAGATCGACACCTTCGTAGATATCGATCTTTTTACGTGTCCCCAGCGCTTTTTTGTCGATGGGGTGCAGTTTTTTAAAGATCATTTTGTGAGCGAGCAACAACTCGACAATCGCTTTCATGAAGCTCCTTTGGCAAGGGGATGGTAGTTTTCGACACTCTGACGCAGATCCTCTTTTTGAAGATGGGTATAGATCTGGGTCGTACTGATACTTTCATGTCCCAGCAGATCCTGCACGACACGCAGATCCGCGCCTCCGAGGATCAGTGCAGTGGCAAACGAATGGCGCAGCACGTGCGGTGAGACACCCAGATATTTACGCACTGTTTTAAAGACGGAAATCCGGCTCAGAGGCTTGCCCTGATAATTGAGCCAGAGATAGTCACTCCCGTTTTTGCGCATTTGGAGATAGTGCTCCAGCGCGTTCATGGCAGTGGGTGCTACCGGTACCATCCTCTCTTTGTCACCCTTGGCATTGCGTATCTTCAGCCACCCTTCATGAAGATCACTCTTACGTGCTGTGATCGCTTCACTGACACGACACCCTGTCGCGTAGAGAAAGAGTATCAGCGCATAGTCCCGGACTCCCTGCTCTTTGGTTCTGTCGATCGCTCCGATCATATGCCTGATGGCATCATACTCCAGAAATTTCGGAAGATTTTGTCTCATCTTCGCCAGTCGGAGTTTCGGTCTTTGGGCGATAAACTCGGAGCGTTCGCAGAAGGTGAAAAAAGCGTTGATGGAAGAGAGTTTTCGGTTCCTTGTAGAGGGTTTGTCAAAAAGCGTCAGAAACGCAAGTATCTCCTCCGTCGAAGCGGTCACGATATCACGTTTAAGCCAGGATTCAAACGCACGCAAATCCCGGACATAGGCTTCGATACTCAATGGTCGCAGCCCTTTGACGACAGTGATATACTCGATAAAGGCTTCCAGCAGTCCGGACTCTTTCCGCACTTCAGAAGCCACACCGACTCTCCGTAAAACTACTGGACTTTCAGGTCGATGGCTTTGTCACCGATATAGAGCACATCTTTGGCGATGATCGAAGGCTGTTCCACTTCATCATCCAGTTTTTTCACAGTGACGTTGCCGAGTTTTCGATCCATCTCGATCAGATACCCCTGCCGCTCGACACCGTAGAGTTTACCGTTCATCTCCGCAACCGCCACAAAGTTGGCATATTCGAAATCTTTCTCCTCCACCTTTTGCAGTTTTTCATTCAGATGGATGATTTTGCCGCCTTTGGTAAAAACGTAAATATCATGACCGACATAGAGTATATCTTTGACATCCGCACTGTAAGTGTAGATACGTTTAGGGGTAACGACGATCACTTTGGAAGCGGTCGCAGCGACAAGAATATTGTTATGTACTTTCAGAAAGATAACATTGTTGAAGAGCTCTTTGTCGCTGAGCGCCACATCACGCAATACGATCTTTTTGTTGCTGTCCATGATCAGCAGACGCCCGTCCAGTGTCGGAAATACGATCAGGTCATTGACAAAAACGGGATTGGCAGCCCGCGCATCGATGGCGATCACTTTCCCCAGACTCTCACGGTAACGCTCGGAATCCGCCCTGATATCATAGAGTACTATCGTATTGTCCGCCAGTACCAGTGCCAGAAGATCCCCTCTTCGCGTCGCACTGACTACAGGCTGTGCAAACTTTTTGCTGAAAACCGGTTTTTTTGTCGTTTTGGAGATAATCTGCACACCTCCGCTGTCGTCACCGACGATAATGTTGTCGTCATCCTCATTGATGAAGTGAAACCCCGGGGGCAATATATCTGCAATAACGCCGCTCTTTTTCGTCACAACACTTGTTCTGTTCAGAACCGCACCCTCACGTACGACACTGCGTATACCTTTGTCAAGTTTTTCTACATTTCTGATTGCGGCATCGACTTTTACAGGTTCATAAACCGTCTTTCCTGCACAGCCGCCAAGCAACAGTGTAACACCAAGGAGTGCTCCAAAATATCGTAAGCATTGCAGTTTCATGAAAACCTCCTACTTCTGATAATGCATAAAATTCTGCACAACCTGATAGAGTGACGATGTGACGGGGATCTGTTTCAGCATCTCTCTGGCTTCTTTATTTTTACCCTCTTCAAAGAGCAAAAAAGCGTCATCGAGTATCGAAACTTCCCGAAGCATCGCACCCTGTTTTTCAGCATACCCCTGCAAACCTTCAGAATCCTGTGAAAGCGCAGCACTCTGAAAAGTAGCTAAATCTTTCAGTACCGGATCTTTCAACTCTTTTTCGACTTTCTGAAGTTTCGCGACATCGCTGCTTTTCACTGCCTGTGAAAATATATAGAGCTCGTAAAGTTCCGGTTTTTTGCTCTTCAGCGTATCCAGTGCCGCCTGATCCTCCGGATTGCTCTGCAACAGAGCCAGTGCCTGATTTGCCTGCTGTAAATCTCTGTTTTTGATGTACTCCATCGCCGCATACGCCAGAAAACCGACGACAAGCAGTGTCCCCAGTGCAATCAAAAGCTTTTTATACTTCTTGAAAAAGCCCTCCGCCTTGATGACACTCTCCAAAAACTGTTCCTCTGTACTCAACTCCTGCTTGATCGCTTCGACATTCTCTTTCAGTCCCAAAGTTAATCCTTTTGTGCTATAATCTTTCGATGAAATATAGCACATTATGAATTAAACATATATTGACTTAGGTATAAAGGTTTTACATGAAAGTTGACGACACCCTGTTACAAAAACTGGAAAAACTCTCCTCTCTGGAGATCGAAGCATCCAGACGTGAAAGTATGATTGAAGAGATTGGCAAAATAGTCGATTTTGTTGAAAATCTGAATGAATTGGATTTGGACAAAGAGGAAGCATCTTTTTCGACTATCGAGGGCGGTACCCCTTTTCGTGAGGATACCCCCGCAGGCAATCCGGAAATCATCGAGACCATTCTGGAGCATGCACCAAAAAGAGAAGGAGGTTTCTTCGTTGTCCCTAAAATAATCGAATAGGGGAACAACATGACTGAAACTTTAGAACGTCCGCAACAGCAACAAATGGACATCAACACACTGCTTAAAAATATCGTTGCCCACGGTGCATCGGATCTGCACCTGGTCAGCCGAAGCGAACCGCAAATACGAATCGACGGCAAGCTGGTTCCGCTCAACCTTCCCAAACTTGACGGTAAAACGATCGAAGAGATGTGCTACGCACTCATCACCGACAAACAGAAAAAGCATCTCGAAGAGAACAAAGAGGTCGACTTCGCCATCGAAATCCCCAATGTGGGCAGATTCAGGGGTAACTACTACTATACGATCGGCACGGAACTCGCCGCAGCGTTCAGGATTATTCCCACAGAGATCCCTTCTCTCGACGATCTCGGTGCTCCGGCGGTTTTTAAAGAGATCATCAAAAGAGAGAAAGGACTTATCCTCGTTACCGGACCGACAGGAAGCGGTAAATCAACCACCCTCTCCGCACTTCTGAATGAGATCAATATGACCGAGCGTAAACATATTATTACCGCAGAAGATCCGGTCGAGTTTATCCATCAAAATAAAAAATCCCTCTTCTCGCACAGAAATGTCGGTGAAGATACCAAAAGTTTCGCCACCGCCCTCAAATTTGCGATGCGTGAAGATCCCGACATCATCCTGATCGGTGAGATGCGTGACAAAGAGACGATCGAAGCGGCACTGACAGCGGCGGAAACCGGTCACCTCGTTTTCGGCACTCTCCATACCAACTCAGCCGTACAAACGATCAACAGAATCGTCGATACTTTTGAAGGTTCCGAACAGTTGCAAGTCAGAAATATGCTCTCCGTATCACTCACCGCCGTTATCTCGCAAATGCTCCTCCCAAGACGAAACAAAGGGCGTGTCGCCGTACAGGAGATCATGATCAACAACCACGCTATCGCTAACCTGATCCGTGAAAACAAAGTACACCAGCTCTACTCCCAGATGCAGCTCAACCAGGCACAGACAGGGATGCAGACACAGACGCAAGCACTCGAAAAGCTGGTCAAGCAAAACATTGTCACCAAAGAGGATGCCCTGCGTATATCGACACAGCCCGATGAGCTCAAAGGAAAGATCGGTCTTTTATAGGCGTATCAGAAAAGGTTTTCTCTTGATATTTTATAAATCTGTAGGATTAATTTCTATTCGACGGGGGTTATAGTTTTACAATAAGGTAAATTTTTGTTATAATCCCCTACTTAACAAATAGTAAAGGTTGTCAATTTTATGGAACATATATCACTTCTGGATCTCGTCTCCATCGCACTTATCCTCTTCCTGGGTATCAAAGGTATTTTCAGAGGATTTGTCAAAGAGGTTTTCGGCTTGGTCGGTATTATCGGCGGTATTTATGTTGCCAGCCGCTATGCCGAAACGGCAGGCAGATTTCTCGATGCCAATTTTCTGAATCTTCAGAACAAGGGATCACTCTATCTTATCGGTTTTATCGCTGTTTTGATCGCTTTTTGGCTTTTTGCCGTCATGATAGGCTTTCTACTGGGTAGACTGGTCAATTCCAGCGGTCTTGGTCTGGTGGACAAACTGCTCGGTTTTTTTGTCGGCGGCGCCAAAGTCTTCCTGATCTTTTCCGTCATCATCTATGTCTTTTCCAACATCGGCATCTTCAAAGCCAGTATCAACAACCTGTTTGCCGGTTCTATGATGTATCCGATTTTTCAGGAAGTAGGCGCAAAAATCGTCAAAATCGATCCATCACAGATCAATATGCAAGATAGCATCTCTGTCTCAAATGATGAAGATAAAGAGGATGGGGAGGAGTAGGATTTCAGATGAAAAGTATTGAATCCCTCTCCTACGATGAGTTGCTTCTGACGTTCAAGACGATTCTCAGAAGCAACAACCTGAAATTTACAGCACAGCGGGAAGCGATACTCAGAACACTCTATGATCATCCCGACCACTTCACGCCGGAGAATCTCTATCTGCTGGTCAAACAGAAGTATCCGGAACTCAACACCGGTATCACAACCGTTTACCGTACCCTCAACCTGCTCGAAGAGAACAAACTTGCAACATCACTCTCCTTCGGCACCCAGGGGAAAAAGTTCGAACTCAGCAACAAACCCCACCATGATCACATGATCTGTGAAGAGTGCGGTGTGATCGTAGAGTTTGAAGACCCCAATATAGAAGATCTTCAGCAAAAGATTGCTAAAAAGCACAATTTCAAACTAACCGATCACCTGATGCAACTTTACGGCATCTGTGAAGCGTGTCAGCAAAAACAGTAAATAATCTTTAATAAAGAGAGGAATCCATTGATATTCGACAATCAATATGAACAACAGCGCATCCAAAAAGCGCAACAACTCAGAGAGATGGGTATCAACCCCTACCCCCACAACCTGACCAGAGATACCACGACCGAACAGTTTAAAAAAGAGTACAACTATGTCGCGGAGACCGAAAGCAAACGCGACGAAACAAAAACCGTCACTGTCAGCGGTCGTATCAAGTTTCTGCGACTGATGGGTAAGGCAGCCTTCGTCAAAATCGAAGATGAAGACGGCATACTCCAGATCTATGTCTCACGCGACAATCTGCCCGAAGGCTTTTACAACACGGTCTTTAAAAAACTGATCGAAGTGGGCGATATCATCACCGTGGAGGGCTTTCCGTTTGTCACCAAAACCGGTGAACTCTCCCTGCATGTCACCGCACTGCAACTCGCATCCAAAGCGATCAAACCCCTGCCGGAGAAATTTCACGGACTTCAGGACAAAGAGCTACGCTACAGACAGCGCTACCTCGACATGATCATGAACGGCGATGTCAAAGAGACCTTTAAAACACGCAGTAAAATCGTCAGTATCACCAGAAGATTTTTTGAAGAGAAAGGGTTTCTGGAAGTCGAAACACCGATGATGCACCCGATCGCCGGCGGCGCCAATGCCCGTCCGTTCGTCACCCATCACAATGCACTCGATATCGAACGCTATCTCAGAATCGCACCCGAACTCTATCTCAAGCGCCTCATCGTCGGCGGTTTTGAAGCGGTTTTCGAGATCAACAGAAACTTCCGCAACGAGGGGATGGATCATACCCACAATCCCGAATTTACCATGCTGGAGTTTTACTGGGCGTATCACAACTACCATGATCTCATGAAGCTGACCGAAGAGCTGTTCGAGAAGCTGCTTCAGGAGCTGGATCTGCCTGTCAAACTCCCTTATGGTGAGTTGAAGATCGATTTCTCCACACCCTTTGCCAAAGTCCCCTGGGCGGAGTCGCTGGTGACTATCGGCGGTGTTCCCGAAGAGATCATCAACGACCGGGAAAAGATGGTCGCCTATCTTCATGAAAGAGGTGTCGATGTCGATAAAAACCTCTCCGTCGCCAAACTTCAGACAGAGCTGTTTGATGAATTTGTCGAACCGAAGCTGATCAACCCGACATTTATCACCGACTATCCGATAGAGATCAGCCCGCTGGCGAGACGCAGTGACGAAAATCCGGAGATAGCGGAACGTTTTGAGTTTTTCGTAGCGGGCAAAGAGATCGCCAACGGCTTTAACGAACTCAACGATCCCATCGACCAGTATGAACGTTTTGCCAAACAGATCGAAGCCAAAAATGCCGGTGACGACGAAGCACATGAGATGGACGAAGATTATGTACAGGCACTCGGATACGGTATGGCACCGACCGCCGGCGAGGGTATCGGAATCGACAGACTTGCGATGCTGCTGACCAACCAGCACTCTATCCGCGACGTCATCCTCTTCCCGGCGATGAAACCCCTGACACGCAACAATCCCGATGCAACCAACGACAACACAGAAGAAAAGGACAAATAGATGTATTTTATGGAAAAAGAGGATCCTCAGGTTTTTGAGATACTGCAAAAAGAGTTAAAACGCCAGACCAACCACCTGGAGATGATCGCCAGTGAAAACTTCACTTCACCCGCAGTGATGGAAGCGATGGGAAGTATCTTTACCAATAAATATGCAGAAGGCTACCCCTACAAAAGATACTACGGCGGATGCGAATACGCCGACCAGGTAGAACAGCTGGCGATCGACAGGGCGTGTGAACTTTTCGGATGCAAATTTGCCAATGTCCAGCCCCACTCCGGCTCTCAGGCGAATCAGGGTGTCTATCAGGCGCTGCTGAAACCCTACGACAAGATCCTCGGTATGGATCTCAGCCACGGCGGACACCTGACACACGGCTCCAAAGTGAGCAGTTCCGGTAAAACCTACTCCAGCTTCTTCTACGGTGTGGAGCTCGACGGACGCATCGACTATGACCGCGTCATGGATATCGCCAAAATCGTCAAACCGAAGCTGATCGTCTGCGGTGCAAGCGCCTACCCCAGAGAGATCGATTTTGCAAAGTTCCGCGAAATCGCCGATGCAGTCGGCGCTATATTGTTTGCCGATATCGCCCATATCGCGGGACTGGTAGCCGCAGGTGAACATCCGAGCCCCTTCCCCTACTGCGATGTCGTCACAACCACGACACACAAAACACTCAGAGGTCCCAGAGGCGGTATGATCATGACCAATGACGAAGATATCGCCAAAAAAATCAACTCCGCTATCTTCCCGGGTATCCAGGGCGGTCCGCTGGTGCATGTGATCGCAGGAAAAGCAGTCGGCTTCGGAGAAAATCTCCGACCGGAGTGGAAAACATATGCCAAAGATGTCAAGGCAAATGCAAAAGTACTGGCGGAAGTGCTCATGAAAAGAGGCTACGATGTTGTCAGCGGCGGTACGGACAACCATCTTGTACTCGTTTCATTCTTAAATAAAGAATTTAGTGGCAAAGATGCCGATGCAGCCCTCGGAGATGCCGGAATCACCGTAAATAAAAACACTGTCCCCGGTGAGACGAGAAGCCCATTTGTAACCAGTGGTATCAGAATAGGTTCTCCAGCCTTAACCGCAAGAGGTATGAAAGTAAAAGAATTTGAACTTATTGCAGGTAGAATTGCGGATGTTTTGGATAAAATAACAGATAAAGAGTTGCATGCCCGCATCAAAGAAGAGATGAAAGAGCTGGCTCAGAATTTTGTCATATACGACAGACCAATTTACTAGGATTGTAACAAGATGTATAACGTCGATATCTCCCTTATCAAGATGATCACCAGCCACTACTGGATCAAACGGGATAAAATTGTCAATAAGATCAACTATAAAGGAAGACTCTTTTTCGACAAATACGAGCGCATCGACAAACCACTCAACCGTTCTGTGATGAATGAGTATGATAACGGGAAAATCATCGTTGCGCACTCACTTATCAACGAGCGCGACAAAGTGGAAAATATTGTTTTTGACTATAACGGCAGAAATAGAGAAAAGTTCTGGCACCGTTTGCAACTGCTGTTAAGGGATGAAGGATATCTGAATTTTACGGCGTATGAGAGTAAAACACCCGGACATCTACATGTCTATGTACATAAGGGGCATACAACATTTAGTGAAGGGTGTCAGTTGGCAAAAACACTCTCTGCGAAACTCGCACTGAAACTTCCCAAAGAGTGGAAAGTGTTCCCCAATGCGGATATTCCCAAGGAGTTCAATATCCTTAACTTGCCTAAAAAGGTATATGCAAAAGAGCGCGGTTCATCCTGGGCAAGACATATGTAAGTATGCAAAAGATAGTAATAAACATCAAAAGAGGAGACAAAGAGATGGAAGACAAGTTGAAAAAACCTGCCAAAAAGTCAAGTGATTTAAGCGATATAGTCCTGGAGAAAGGGACATCCAATGTTGACAAAACAAAAAAGATGCTGCTGTTTGCTGCCACGCTGATTTTACTCTTTCTGGTCGGACTTGTGGCGATGAAACTCTTTAACAAACCGAAGAGTTACGAAAATAATCTGGCACAGGTTGGGGAACAGACTGCTCAGGCTATCGATGACTCAGCAGACAAACTCAGCAAGAAAGTCGAAGATACAAATAGCCTCTTCCAGCAGGAACCTATCGTCGATGACGGATCTGAAACAGATCTGAAATTTGAAGAGATGGTGCGCAAACTCAAAGCCCAGGACAGCGGTACACAAGAGGTATCGAAACCTCATGAAACAGCCGTTGTAAAGCAACCGACCAAAACAGCTACCGTACAACATACTGCCAGCACTACTCCCACTGTACATGAGACAAAAGCAGAAGATCCTTTTAGCAAAAAAGCGGAGGAGATCGCAAAAGCAGCTGCCCAAGCAAGAAAAGAGGCAGCAGCGAAAATACGGGAGGCACAGACACATATCAGCAGTGTGACTTCCCCTGCTGTAGTGCATACCGCACCTGCAAAACCCAGAAAGGTCATAGCACCGCCAAGAGAGATCGTCATCGATACCAGAGTCTCTCCTGCACAGAAGCCGTTGAAACTCTCTACACTCAAAGGTTATTTTATACAGGTGGGTGCAACTACGGCAAGTTTTCCGGACAGACACTTTCTGCAAAAGGTCAAAAACGCCGGTTATGACTACGTGATACACAGTACTTTCGTGCATGGTAAAAAGATCAAAAAGATTCTCATCGGACCTTTTGCTTCCCAAAGTGCAGCCAGAAGAAAGCTACCCGGTGTCAAATCGCGTCTCAATCCCGGTGCTTATATCTACAGGATCCAGTAAGCGTGTATACCAGACAGCTTCTCTTTGACCAGCTGACGCCGATTGCGATCTATACCAGACTCAAAGAGCGCTTTCCCAAAGAGGTCACCCTTCTCTTTGAGAGCGCCATCAATACCGAAGACGGTAATTTCAGTTTTATCTTTATCGGTGCAAAGGAGCGTATCATCTACAAAGACGATACGACCACTTTTGTCGCAGAAGACGGTAGCGAAACAACACTTCATGAAAACCCTTTTACATTTCTCAAAAACTACTACCGTCAGATCGACTATACCCGTTACAGGGAACTCGGAGAAAAACTCAATGTCGGCTTCACAGACGGTTTTGTCGGCTTTATCGGATATGATGCGGTCAAAATCTTTGAACCGGTACTCAAACCCTATATGGATCCGCTCGAAGATGAACTCAAATCTCCTGATATCGACTTGATCCGACCGAAACTGACCCTCGCCTTTTCCCATAAAACCAATACCCTGACACTCATCACACCCGATGAAGAGACGGGCAACAGACTCGATGAGATCATCTCCTACCTCAAAGAGCCTTACGCCTATGTGAACCTCAAAAAAAGTACCATCGATCCCGAAAAAGGGAAATTCGCGTTTGACAAAGCACGGTTTTTCGAGATGGTCGCCAAATCCAAAGAGATGATCAAAAGCGGCGACGTCTTTCAGATACTGATGGCAAACCGCTTTACACAATACGCCAAAATCGATCCGCTCAGCTTCTACCGAACACTGCGCAGCCAGAACCCCTCTCCCTATATGTTTCTGCTCGAATATGAGGATTTCACCATCGCAGGGAGTTCTCCGGAAGTGATGGTCGGACTTCATGACCGGCATATCTTGCTGCGTCCGATCGCAGGCACCAGACGCCGGGGCAAAACACCCGAACGCGACAGAGAACTCGCCGAAGAGATGCTCAACGATGAAAAAGAGTGTGCCGAGCACCTGATGCTGATCGATCTGGGACGCAACGACGTCGGACGTGTCGCCAAAACCGGCACCGTCAAAGTGACAGAGATGATGCGAGTAGAGCGGTACTCCCACGTCATGCATATGGTCAGCGACATCGATGCCGTACTCGATACACAACACGATATGTTTGACCTCTTCGCCGCCACTTTCACCGCAGGAACGATGACCGGAGCACCCAAAATCCGTGCGATGGAGCTGATCGCCGAGTTTGAAGGACTGAAACGGGGATTTTACAGCGGCGCGGTAGGATACTTCGGATTTGACGGCAACATGGACAGTGCGATCGCCATCCGCACCGCCTATCTCGACGACGAAAAGATCGTCTTTCAGGCGGGTGCAGGCATCGTCGCGGACAGCAAAGAGGAGCTCGAATACCTCGAAGTGCAGAACAAACTTGCCGCAAATATGGCATCGCTCCAGAAGCTCAACGAAGATGAAGCATAAACTCTTCGCCATCTTTGGCAATCCCGTTTCCCACTCCATCTCACCCCTGATGCACAACTATGCGCTTCAGGGACTCAAAATCGACGGATGCTACACCCGTTACCGACTGGAAGAGGGAGAAAAACTGCGGGAAAAGTTTCTCTCCCTGCAACTCTCAGGAGTCAATGTCACCGT
Source organism: Sulfurospirillum sp. (assembly GCA_003978455.1). GTDB lineage: Bacteria > Campylobacterota > Campylobacteria > Campylobacterales > QNZT01 > QNZT01. The sequence goes on along the minus strand of QNZT01000022.1, from coordinate 4,685 downwards.
ACCGCACAAAGAGGCGGCATTTACCGCCTGTGACGAGATCAGAGGCATCGCGAGAGAGATCGAAGCGGTCAATACCGTCGTGCTTGAAGAGGACAGACTGATCGGCTACAACACCGACGCACCCGGTTTTCTCAAATCAGCCCGTCTTTTCGGAGAGATCCGTTCCGTCACGATCCTGGGCGCGGGCGGCACTGCCAAAGCGCTGGCTGCGATCTTTCATGAAGAAGGTACAGAGGTGACGATCATCAACCGCTCCGAAAAGAGACTGCACTACTTTCAGGAGCGCGGTTACGACTGTATGACGTGGGAGAGTTACCGGTCACACACCTCGGATCTGATCGTCAATACCACTTCCGCAGGACTCCAGGAGAGCACCCTCCCCGCCCCCGAAGCACTCCTGAACGATCTCTTTTCCAAAGCGAAATACGCCATCGACGTGATCTACAACAAAGAGACACCCTTCATGAAACTGGCGAAAAGCTCCGGACTACCGGTCAAAGACGGCAGCGAGATGCTCCTTTTTCAGGGTGTGATCGCTTTTAACCACTTTTTTGGGGAAAGACTTCATGAAGAGGAGATTACAGCGTTCATGAAGCAGGCGTTTGATTAGTGTCTTATCGGAAGCGACTTCTTCAGAGTCGCCGCTTTGGTAAGGCTAAACCGGACAGCGGTATTGCGCCTTAGATTCTCACCCGCTGCATCAGCGCTCTGGAGAGTGAAACCATATCGACATTTTCCAAATTGACGCCTGTCGGCACGCCCTGTGCGATTTTGGAGAAGCGTAGCGGATAGGTTTTGAGTTTCTCTTCGATAAAAAGGATGATCGAGTCATTTGCCAGCGAAGGCGTAAACGCGAAAATCACCTCTTCGACACCCTCTTCCACCAGCTGCCTGAGCTGTTTGATATTGGCTTCGTCCAGACTCTCAAGTACAAAATAGCGTCCATCATACTCGACACTCTCTTCGATGATCATGATATCCCTGGCACTCTCTACAAGACAGAGTTTCTGACGGTCACGGGACTCGTCGAGACAGATATCGCAAATCTCATCTTCGCAGATACCGTTGCAGATGGTGCACTTGCGAATATGCGCCACCGCATCTTCGATAGCGTGGGCGAGTTTCAGCGCCCCGAACGAATCACCGAGTACCATACGGTAGGCAAAACGCTGGGCTGATTTTTTACCGACACCGGGCAGTGTCTGCAGGGCTTCGACCAGATTATTGAACTTCTCTAAACTTCTGTTTTTCATAACTATAGTCTATCAAAAAAGGGGTTAACAAGCCCTGCATTTCAGTCAAAGTTAATTTTTTTAAACTATAATAAAGCATTATATTGAAGGAGCCTGTATGGTCAGAGATATTGTTGTATATCCGGATAAACGTGTCAGAGTCAGAGCAGCCGATGTCAGAAAGTTTGATGAGTCAGTGGCATCAGTGATCGAAGATCTCAAAGATACGATGAAAGCACACAATGTCAAAGCGATGGCAGCGACACAAATCGCTATTCCGCTCTCTATTTTGGTGGTGGAACAGGATGACGGTACCTTTCTGGAAATCATCAATCCGCGACTCATCGGCAAAAAAGGTTCCGTCACTTCGACCGAAGAGACACTCTACTTTCCCAATACCAAACATACGGTGCAGCGTTACGAGATGATCCGTCTTGTCTATGAGGATCGAAACGGAGAGCAAAAAGCGATGAAAGCGGAAGGCGATCTGGCGATCACACTCCAGCGTAAGATAGACTACCTCTTCGGAGACAGCATCGCTTCAAGGATGAAAGAGGATAACCGCAAAGCACTCGAAAAAGATCTCGCGAACAAGGGGATGCCGGGGTCGTTTGAAGTCTGCCCTACAGTCTTCATGAAAGACTACTTCACCAGTGTGATCCAGAAAGTACTCTTTTTCATGGGATTGACACTCTTTACCCCACTCTTCTCCTTTGCACCCGAAACAGTCACCAAAATATGGCACTTTGACAAATACGCCTCCTGGGCGATTCTCCTGTTACTGGTCGGATACTTCGCCGTCGGTGTCTGGGAAGGTAAAAAATACACTTCATGTACCAGTTGTCAGATCGGCAATATGCTGGGAACAGCCTTCAAATATCTTCTGGCGACGATTGTCATCACCACCGCTGCCTATTTCCTGCTTAATTGATCCAGAAATCTTTCGGGGTATCGGCGGTAAAGTCGTACCCCAGAAGGTTGATATGGTAAGCGTGCAGCAACATCCGCTTGTGCGGCTTCCCGCCATACGTTCTGTCACCGATGATCGGATATCCGGCATGCTTGAGATGGGCGCGGATCTGATGGGTGCGTCCTGTTTTGATCGTCACTTTGACTTTGGTACGTTTGCCGTGCACTTCCAACGGCTCGACGATGGAGATCGCCTCTTTGCCGTTTTTGGAGACTTTGGTAAACGCGCTTCCATTGCGTTTGATCGTCAACAGCGGCACATCGATAGTCATCTCCTCGGCGATCACCCCCTGTACCCAGGCGATATATGACTTGTCCACTTCATGACGACGAAAAGTCTCGATCGCCCTCTTCTGAAAATCCTCATCCTTGACAAGCAGCAGCAGCCCGCTGGTCTCTTTGTCGAGTCTGTGCAGCAGCGGATGTCCCTGCTTTCTGGCGATCTGCTCACTGGTGATAAATGCCGGTTTGTCGATCACGATGATCTTCTCATCTTCAAAAATCTTTTTGATCTTCAGCGGTTTTTCGACTCTGAATGTCGTGTGCCCAGGCATCAAAGCCCTCGCCATCACCACTTTTTTGCCGCCGCTGTAGACCAGACCGTTGTCGATCAGATCTTTGGCACTTCTGTTGGTGATCCCTTCCTGAACCGCCAGTAACTTGTAGGCTTTCTCCTGCATTTATGATTCCTTTTCTATCTCTTCGATAAATAGTTTTACTTTTTCATTGTACGGCAGACGTATCCGCTTCTGTTTGCTGGTCTCCCCGCCGACAAATACCACTTCACTTTTGGAAACCTTGAAAAGCTTCGAAAGGAACTTGACCAACTCTTTGTTCGCCGCACCCTCCACCGCAGGCGCTTTGATCTTCAGTTTCAGGGCATCGTCCAGGATACCGCTGACCACATTTTTGCTGGAGTTGGGCACCGCTTTGATACGAAACGTCACAAAATCCTCTTTTACCTCATACCACACTACGCAACTCCCTGAGCACCGGCTCCATATCTGCTGCACCCTCTATCGCGGAAGGCTCCGCCTCTGCGATACACCTTTCGATCTCATCCGCATCACACAGTTGCAGATGTTTCACCAGCGGGAACAGCGCTTCCTGATTGTGGATATACTTTCCACTGATCAACTTCACACCGAAATGCGCCGGTTCCAGCGGATTGTGCCCGCCGATCCCCTCCACAAAAGAGCCGCCCAGCAGCACGATATCGCTGATCGCATAGATATTGACCAGCGCCCCCATCAGATCCGCCAAAATCACATCATCGTCAAAATCCGCACGTTCACTGAAACGGTGGTACCCCAGACCCTTTTTGTCACAAAACTGCTTCAGCATCGTATCCACCGCATCGAAACGCTCCGGATGACGCGGCACAACGATCACCGTACGCCCGTCGAAAGAGAGGTTTTGCAGCAACATCTCCTCCTCCTTCTCATGCGTGCTCGCCAGTGTCACCACTTCATGAAACGGTTTTCGATAGTGCTCACTCTGCACTATCTGCTGATAGGCTTTGATATTGCCGGTCACAGTCACCTCTCTTGCACCCAACTCTTCAAGCCTCCGTTTATCCTTCTCACTCTGGGCAAATACCCTGTCCACATTGGCAAACAGTTTCCGGTAAAACCAGCCAAAACGCCTGTAGTTGGCATAAGAGCGATCCGAAATCCGGGCATTGAGCAGATAGGTTTTGATACCTTTGCGTTTCGCCGCCCAAAAGAGCATATACCACAACTCCGCCTCCAGCACCACCAGCGCCTTTTGCGGTGTGACCCAAAACGGCAGAAAAATCTCGAACGGCAGGAAACGGCGCTCCGCAGGCAACGTCGCGGCAGCCTCGAAACCGGTGTTCGTGATCACCGAAATATTGCTCTTTGCATCGACAGCTTTGATCAGAGGCGCCAGCGACTTGACCTCTCCCAGCGAACAGGCGTGAAACCAGATACCCTCTTGTCTGAACGGAGGATTGTTTATGAGAAAAAAGCGTGCGGGAATCGATTTGCGGTATTTGGGAAAAAATGAGAGAAGTATCAGCACCGGAACAGCGGCAACATAGAGCACCGTCCCGATACAAAGGTACAAAAAAGTAAACACGGCAAAAGCGCCCTATAAGCTTGCGCTCTCCTCCGTCTCTTCTGTCTCGCCCGGCTGCTCAAACTGGGACTCCAGGTAGAGAATACGTCCGCAGTGAGGACATGAAGTGATCTCTTCGCCTTTGATGACATTGGCATAGGTGTGGTCGTTGATACGCATATAGCAGCCGTAACACGCCTGTTTGCGCACAGGAACTACCGCGGTATTTTTCGCCCATCTTCTGATCTTTTCGTAGTACACGATGATATTCTGAGTCATCTCGGAGAGCAGCTTCTGCTTCTCTTCAAACACTTTCAGACGCTCCGCCGCGATCTTTGCGACCTCTTCGTCCGTGCTCTTCTGAAGCTCCGCCAGCTCTTCCTGCATCTGCTCGATCTGCGCTTT